>JBGCDP010000148.1:0-17264 GCA_045105475.1 Anaerolineae bacterium | reverse complement strand
TTCGGTTCTCCAAGAACTGCTGGGCTCGATGTTTAATCACGTGCGTAATGCGGCCGGTTATTTCTTCATGTTTGCCTTCAAAGCCATATTCTAGTGGCCCTTGATGGAGAATCGGATAGCCACGGCCGAGGGTGAACCACTCATCATATCCACTAGGAGGAAACTCATCTTGTCCGATGTGCCATTTGCCAATTTGTCCTGTCTCATAGCCATGATCGTGCAAGATTTGAGCCAAAGTTTTTTGGCCCGCTAACCAATCCCGTGCATTGATGCTGGGATCACCTGACGCTAGATAGTCATGGACACCATGCTGTGAAGCTAGGCGGCCGGTGTGTAGACACGCTCTGGCGGGGGAGCAAACTGGAGTTGGGGTAAAGGCGTTGACAAAACGAACGCCTGACTTTGCAAGGTAATCTAAAGCCGGTGTGCGAATCTCTGAATTTCGATAGCAACCCAACGCCCATTGGGCGTGGTCATCGGTCAAAAAGAGCAGTATATTTGGAGTGGACATCGATAAAGTTTATCTGGATCAGGAAATATTCACAGGTTAAAAGCGAGGCAAGCGATTATGGAACCAGCTCTTTCAAAATTTATAGAATCGGTGTTTGCTTATCACGAGCAATCCTATGAAAAAGCCTATGAGCTTGCCAAGATTGCGGCCGGAATTGAGTCTGATAGTCTTTTCTATCAGCAGGCTGAACTTTTTTTAAAAAATGTGTCTGCAAAAAAAGGTTCAGACGTATATGCTTCACCTGAAGGATTTGCAGAATTTATACGTGGGGGTGGAAATGTTCCACTTTATGCCAATACATCCGCTCAATTGAAGCGAATTTACGAGGAAAGCGAAGCCTCTACTTTGTTAGATATCGGAGTGGGGGATGGGCACGCCCTGCTGCCTGCGCTGTCTGAATCGATCCAGCAATTAGATTGTGTCGAGCCTTCAGTGGCAATGCTGACCGCATTGGGCAAAAAATTAAGCGAGCATGTGCTTCAATTTCAGCTCCACCCACAAGGATGGCAAGATTTCCGTGAAGTCATTGAGCCAGATCGAAGTTGGGACATCATCCAGATGACTTTTAGCGTTCATACGTTTTTGCCTAAAGATCGGGCTGACTTGTTGAGCTGGTGTGCCAACCGGGGAAAGCAGCTCATACTCGTTGAATTTGATGTTCCTGTTTTCGATAAGATGCTATCACCCGACGTGATCGGCCGCTATGTTTCGAAATACGAGCTTGGCTTGGCGGAATATCCAGGCCAAGAAGCTGCCATGCAGCAATTTTTGATGCCGGTCTTTTTTGGGAATTTTGCGCATGATAGCCAGCGATTAACGTTTGAACAGCCGGCCGTTAATTGGAAGGCAGAATTGGAGTCTGCCGGTTTTTCTACAATTCAGCAGCATCCGATTTATGATTATTGGTGGGGACCTGCTTTTATGTTACAGGCTAGTGGAGTTGCTTAGGCAAGTATGCAAAAGCCAATTTATGCGGCCGTTTGGCAAAGTGTTTGGCCGACAATTTTGGCTTTGGCTGTGGCTTTAATTATTGGCATTTTTTTTGTTCTGCCTGCTGACGAGAATATATTTCGAGTCTATTGGGAGTGGTTTACAGCAGGGTTCGGCTGTCAGTCTGCTAAAAATTGCGCATTACTGACGATGCTCCAGTATGCAACCCCCATCATATTAAGCGGGCTTTCAGCTACAGTTGCATTTCGAGCTGGCCTGATCAGTATCGGCCAATTAGGGCAAATGGTCGTTGGGGCGGGATTTACGACTTTTGTTGCGACGAATATTTTAATCGACCCACTACCACGCACTGTATTGGCGGTTTCAGCCGGTATGGCTGGCGGTGCATTGTGGGGATTTTTACCTGGCCTACTGAAAGCTTATTTAGACATTCATGAGGTGATTTCGACGCTGATCTTAAACCCGCTCTCGCTGGCGGCTGTTGGATGGATGGGATGGCGTCGAATTCCTGAAGAGATGCAGTGGGAGCCGTTTGTTGCAGGCACGAAGTTGTCATGGGCTTTTCCGTTGACCCTATTCACGGCCGTAGCCATTTATTTTTATCTGTTTCGGTCAACACGTGGCTTTAGGCTACGATCATCCGGGCAGGCGATGCAGCATGCTGGCTATGCTGGCATTTCTGCCAAAGGTTCAATTGTGAGAGGGATGATGTTGAGTGGTGCGTTGGCCGGTTTGGCCGGCTCGTTTGAAGTGCTAGCGGTTCATTATCGCTTTATCAGCAGTTTTTCTAGCCTAAGCCAATTTGATGGGATTATTGTGAGCTTGTTGGGGCGCCTTCATCCTGCCGGTATTGTGATTAATGCTGGCATTATCGGTGGCTTGCGGCTGGGTGCGTTAAACGGCTTGCAATTACAAACCGATGTTCCCCGCGAATTAGGCAACGCAATTATTGCAATTAGCATGCTTTTGATTTCAATACCACCACAATATTGGCGAAAAATCACACCAAAGTTTCGTAAGAATTATGATTGATTTAACGTTTGTCAAATGAACGTTTAAACCTATAATCTCTTAGTCGTACCCTCACTCTGTGAGGATTTCTTTTCAAAATTTGGAAGGTTAAAGAGGATCAAACCATCCAAATCATGTTGTCTTCTAAAGGAGGAGATTTTTTATGAAACGTTTTTTTACCCTCTTACTTGGATCATTGATATTGATCTTAGCACTATCTGCCTGTGGTGGCGCAGAGCCTGAAAGCGACGAATTTAAATTCGCGCTAGTTTTACCTGGCCCATTAGGTGACCGTTCGTTTGCTGACTCATCAAATCGTGGTGCTGAACGTGCCATCGAAGAATTGGGTGTTGCTGGAACCGTGATTGAAACAGTGGGTCCACCAGAACATGAAGCTGCATTCCGCGGTGCGGTTCAAGCGGGAAATGACATTGTACTGCCGCTGGCACTCGATGCTCAATTATTGCTCGATTTAGCGACAGAAAATCCCGATCAGCTATTTGGTGCGCCTTCTGACGTATTTGCTGACGAATTGCCAGACAACGTTGCTGCATACCAAATTAATGTACACGAATCTAGCTTCTTGGTTGGCTTGATTGTCGGTAGCATGACCGAAACTAAAACAGTTGGAGCCGTTCTGGGTGGTGATAATCCTGGTTTGCAACAGTTTTTCCAAGGTTACAAACAAGGTGTTTTAGAAGTTTGTCCTGACTGTGAAGTGATTGTAGGTTTCCTTGGTTTTGACTTCAATAACCCAACATTGGGTCTAGAAACAGCCAAAGGGCAAATCGATCAAGGGGCTGACATCATTTACCAAGTAGCTGGACGTTCAGGCGAAGGTGTATTGGAAGCGGCCGCTCAAACAGGTACATACGCCATTGGTGTTGACTCAAACCAAGACTGGATTCAACCGGGTAGCGTTATTGTTTCGATGATTAAACGGGTTGATACAACAACTTACCTTTTGATCGAATCTGCTAAAAACGGAACGTTTGAAGGTGGTTTCAATGTGTTAGGTTTGGCAGATGGCGCGGCCGGACTGTCATGGGATGAAGGCTCAACTACTTTTGAAGAAGAAGGGCCAGCAGAGATGACTGCTAAGCTTCCAGCGGTTAAAGAACTCGTAGAAGATTACCGTGCTCAAATCTTGGCTGGTGACTATGAAGTGTGTGACGCACTTTTGCCAACCCCGGTTTGTGATCCATTGCAGTAAAAACCAACGTTAGCCTCAATTAATTCAAATAGCTGGGCAGACATTGGAGTTTGCCCAGCTATTTTTGTTAAATCCTTCTTATGCAAAATGCAGTTGAACTTTTAAATATCACAAAATTTTTCCCTTCATCTAACGTGTTGGCTAACAATGATGTCAGCTTAATCGTTGAAGAAGGGGAAGTCCATGCGCTTGTGGGCGAGAATGGGGCTGGTAAAACGACGTTGATGAATATTCTCTACGGATTGCATCAACCGGACAGCGGCAAAATTCTAGTCAACGGCCGAGAAGAAACGATAGGCCACCCTGATGACGCAATTAAGTTGGGTATCGGGATGGTGCACCAGCACTTTAAGCTGGTCCAATCATTTACGATTGCCGAAAATATCATGCTGGGGATGGAGTCGACGCAATTTGGCTTTTTGAACAAAAAGGAAGAAGCTGAAAGGGTCCGTGAGCTGGCTGAGAATTTCGGCCTGCCGGTTGATCCAAATGCTCGGGTGCAAGATCTGCCAATTGGGATGCAACAGCGGGTTGAAATCTTAAAAGCGTTGCAGCGTGAAGCGAAAATATTGATTTTAGATGAACCTACAGCGGTATTAACGCCGCAAGAAGTGAAGGAGCTTTTGGTCGTTGTACGCAGTTTGGCAGAGCGTGGCCGGACGATCATTTTTATTACGCATAAACTAGTTGAGGTTAAGGCGGTTGCTGACAAGCTGAGCGTCATGCGCGGTGGCCAAATGATTGGTACACAAGTTGTGGCGGATACGTCTATCCCAGAAATGGCGAGCATGATGGTCGGCCGCCCTGTGTTGCTTGACCTTGATAAGAAACCGGCAACTCCGGGCGATGTGGTATTTTCGGCCGAAAATATCACCGTTGCTGACTCTGCTGCGCTGCCGGCCGTGCGTCACCTATCTTTCGAGGTGCGTGCAGGTGAGATTTTAGGGATTGCGGGTGTCAGCGGTAACGGCCAAACCGAATTGGTTGAAGCGATTAGCGGCATGGTTCCAATCGAAGGCGGCCGTCTGAACTTTGTTGGCAAAGATATCTCACATCAAAGTGTTGGGGAGCGACGCGATGAAGGGATGGCTCATATCCCAGAAGACCGAATCAAGGTCGGCCTAAATCTTGAAACCCATCTTGATGAAAACCTGGTTGTTACGCAGTATAAAAAGAAAGAGTTCAGCCGTAGGGGGTTCCTAAACAAAGGGGCAATGAAGGAGTTTGCCAAACGAGCTATTAGCGCCTTTTCTATCGCATCTGCTCAGCCAGGTGAAGGAATTGCTACCTTATCGGGTGGAAATATGCAGAAGGTGGTTCTCGCACGGGAACTGTCTGGTGAACCGAAATTTGTTATTGCCAATCAACCGACACGCGGCTTGGACGTTGGCTCAATTGAATTTGTGCATCGGTCCTTGATTGATGCTCGTGATCGCGGAGCTGGGGTGTTGTTGGTCTCGGTTGAGCTCGATGAAATTATGTCATTAAGCGATCGGGTGATTGTGCTTTACAGAGGCGAGATTGCAGGTGAAGTTAATCCATTAACGGTCACTCAAGAAGAAATCGGTTTATTGATGGGTGGAAGCCGATTAACTAAATCGTCTAAATCTAAACAGGGGGCAGAGGCGAATCATGAATGATTTTCGACGTAAACAGTTAATTAATTCAATTCTTATTCCACTTTTAGCAATTATTTCTGGATTGCTGGTGGCGGCTGTGTTGATTTTGGTGGCTGGGAAATCCCCATTGGAAGCGTTTGCAGAAATTTTGCGCTCCGGTTTTGGCTGTCGGACGATCAACCGCTGCCAAATATTTACAACGTTAGAGTTGATGACACCGCTCATTTTGACCGGACTATCGGCCGTGGTCGCCTTTCGCTCCGGCATGTTTAGCATCGGTCAAGAGGGGCAATTTGCTTTAGGCGCCTGCGTGGCAGCTTGGCTAGGCTGGTCGCTCGATCTGCCTCCCATTATTCACCCGATTGTCGTTTTGCTGGGCGCTATGCTCGTCGGTGGAATATACGGCTATATCCCGGGTGTGCTTAAAGTAAAACTGCAAATTAACGAAATTATTACGACGATTGTGATGAGTGAAATTGCACTGCTCTTTTTGACATACGTTGTCAATTTCCCCTTAAGAGCCGATCGTGGAACAACGGCTTATTCCTATATCGTCGCTGATTCAGCAAAAATTCCAACCTTTTTTGCCGGATCAAAATGGGGCTTTGGGTTTATTATTGCGATTTTTGCTGCCATAAGCGTCTACTACTATTTGTGGCACTCAAAATCTGGGTATGAGCAACGCATGGCGGGGCAATCTTCATTGTTTGCGCTGTTTGGTGGCATTAAGAATGATAGGGCCGCTTTACGCGGTATGTTTATTAGCGGGGCGCTTGCAGGGTTAGCGGGCGCGATTCAGGTGCTGGGTGTGAACTATCGTATTACATCTGGCTATTCGGGCGGTTTAGGCTTCGACGGCCTGTCAGTGGCGATTTTGGGGCAAGTGCACCCGGTGGGTGTTGTGCTCGTTTCGTTCTTGGTCGCTGGGATGCGTATCGGTTCAAATCTGGGCTTACAGATCAACTTGGGCATTCCACGTGAGTTAGGCAGTGCGGTGATCGCCTTTATGATTTTATTTGTGGCGGCAGAACAATTTTACCGAGGCAATATTATGGGGATCCGAGAGTGGATCGACCGTAAACGAGGCCGACAGTCGGCCGTGGATATCGCCGTGGAGGAAAATAGTTAATGGAAATCTCCTTTCTAACTTCGCTTATCGGTTCTGGCTTGCGCCTTGGAACCCCGATTATTTTGGCCGCCTTAGCTGGTACTCTGTGTACGCGTGCCGGTATTTTAAATTTAGCCCTTGAGGCCAAGATGTTGTTGGGTGCGTTTGTCGCGATTTTGGCCGCTTATTATTTAGGCAATACCCATCTAGGCATTCTTGTCGCGATGCTATTTGGCGGTGGGATGGGGCTTTTATTTGCGCTCCTCTATCTGAAATATGATGTGAACTTGATCATTTTGGCACTGGCGATGAATCTGCTGATTTTGGAGCTGACCGTCTATGTTATGCGTATTTTATTTGGTAACGTTGGCTCATGGTCAGATCCCAGTATTCAACGCTTACCTGATATCCATATTCCAATTATTAAAGATATTCCGATCATTGGGGATATCTTTAGCGGCTACAACTACATCGTCTATATTTCTTGGGTCGCCTGTATCGTTGGATATGTGGTGCTATTCCACACAAAATTCGGCCGGCATGTACGTGCCGTCGGTGAAAATCAGCAAGCGGCTGAAACATTGGGCATCAATGTGGCACGTATCCAGATTTCCGCCTTGGTGATTGCTGGCATGTTGTGTGCGCTAGGTGGGGCGTTTTTATCAGTTGGCCACTTGACCCTGTTTACACGGAATATGAGCAACGGATTGGGTTGGACGGGTGTTATCGCCGCTATTTTAGGGTTTCAACATCCGATTGGCGTTTTGCTTTCCGGCTTCTTCTTTGGACTTTTTGAAGCCCTTGCTGTTCGTATTCAAAATGTGACAGATTTGCCCCCTAATCTTGTCCAGATTATGCCGCAGGCGGCAACATTGTTTGCGTTAGTCGCTATCGCGTTACGGTCAAAGCTACAGCTTGCCATGCGCAAGCGGCGCTTCCGCCAAGATTTGGCTGACGGTAAAATGGTGAGTGCGCCGAGTGGGGATTAAATACAGAGACTCATCGGAGCTATGACATTCGCGTTTAGAGTCAGACATTTGAAATCAACGTTCAGCAAGTGTCTGACCCTGAGTTGAAATCAATTTTTATAAATGGATCGATCAAATTGGTGGGAAAAACTAGACTCAGAGTTAGTAGAGCCCCTGAGTAAGGTGTGGATTCCGGTTGGATTACCTGGCTTTTCGGGGGAATCTAAAGCACGCCGGACCGAGGTGCTCAATCAAAAATACGGTGTCAATGGGTGGGAGATGCAGCACGTTGTTCGTGGGGAAATTGTACCTAAAGCGGCCGCCATCCTTGAGTATGAAGAAGCTTATCGGCAGTTTTTGCACGCCCAACCGGCTTTGGTTGAGTTCCTCGTAACGGTCTGTGGCAATGTCTATGATTGGGGACCAGAAAATGTATTTGATGATGAGTATGAGCAACCGCATACGGCGATGAACCATTACCAGGATATTTCGGTGCGACGTGTGATTGCGGAAATGGCGGCCGACCCTGATTGCCCAACTGTTGCGCCAACTCCGGCTGAAACCGTGCGGATGACTGATTTGAGCGACGGCCAACAACACCAAATTCCACGTGCCAATGGCTTTCGAGGTGATCATCTCTTGCAAATTCGCGAGCCCGACTCACCAGGATTCCCGCTAAATCCGGCCGTCGTGCCATGCCATGACCCTGCTCTGATTAACACCTTGCCTGGCAAAACAGAGTGGTATCACGCAGAGGGGTGTGCCCATCTTTCTGTGGAAGCATTTTGGCAAATGAGCAAAGTACTAGTTGTGCGCTATGATCGTTTTTTGGCAACTGGGGAAAGCAGGGCTAATCCTTTAGGCCAATTGTAAACATGTTGTTCTTAGTTGGCCCTTCTGCCTGTGACCGATTTTTAGCTGAAGACAAAGTTTTTCCAGGTGGTGGCGCTTTGAATATGTCATATCACTGGCAACAGTTGGATCTCACATTCACATTGCTTACCCGTTTTGGGAGTGATGAAACCTCGCTTTTTCAAACTTACTTTAAGCAGAATGAAATCAGATATTTGCCCAAATCTGCCGTAAAAACCGGACCTAGTGCTGGTATTGATGTCATGATACAGGATGACCGTCAGCCGTGGATGGATAACTATGATGAGGGGGTGACGGCCGACTTTTCGCTTGATGATCACGAACGCACTTTGCTTAAAAAAGCTGATTGGGCTCATTTCATTTTAGTTGAGGGGCTGATTACAGAACTTGAAGCAATGGGGAAATCTGGCGAACTGGAGAATGTACAAATCTCGGCCGATTTTTTTGACTTTCGCCATTTCACAATTGAACGATTTTGTCAGTTGATGCGATGGGTTGACATCGCATTTGTTGGTTGGCCAAAAGAAGAAGATCACCCGACTGTGGCTGCGATACGGGAATGTGCACATGATCAAGAAAAATTAATTGTGCTGACAATGGGCTCGCGCGGAGTTCAGGTTTTTGACGGCCGGAAAGGGAGTGCGACGTTCGACAACTTTTTTGAGGTTCAGGCGAAAGAAGTTTTTGGAACAACGGTAGGCTGTGGCGATGCATTTGCCGCCTATTTTCTAGCGGAGTGGCAGCAGTCCCAAGATTTAAACAAAGCGATAGCCCATGCGAATTTAGGTGGTGGATTGGCAACCGAATGGTTTCACGCACTCCCAGATAATGCGTACAGATAGAGAGTAAAAACTATGAAGACTAAACTCATTCAAAACTGCGCAGTCTTGCGCCAAACTGATTCAGACACGGTTGTAATTGAAGAAGGTCAGGATGTTCTGATTCGTGGAAACAAAATTGATCAGGTTCGGCCGACTGGTGAGATCGATGGCACCACCATCGATGAGGTGTATCCGGCTAATAGGATGATTTGCCTGCCAGGAATGATCAATACCCATGCACACATTCCGATGGTACTTTTTCGGGGATTGGCTGAGGACGTGTCGATTGCTCGCTGGTTTAACGACTTTATTTGGCCTTTAGAGAGCAACCTAACAGAAGAAGATGTTTACTGGGGTGCCCAGTTGGCTCTCGTCGAAATGATTGAGGCTGGCGTCACGACTGTTGCTGATCACTATTTTCATATGGATCGTGTGGCCGAAGCGGTTCAAGAAGCGGGAACGCGAGCACTGTTGGGTTGGGCGACGTTTAGCGATCAAGGATACGAGGTGCTGCAACAGACGGCCGATTTTGCATCCAGGTGGCAGAATAAAGCCGATGGCCGGATATCAACGATTATGGCACCCCATGCACCGTATACGTGTGATGACGCTTATCTAAAAGCGGCCGCCGATCATGCAAAAAATCTTGGGATTGGTATTCATATCCACGCATCTGAGCGTTTGTTTCAAACACAATCAAGTCTCGATTCACGAGGAATTACGCCGATTCAGGTGCTGGCGAACACCGGCATTTTAGATGTGCAGACAATTATCGCTCATGGCTGTGGGATCATTGAAGATGATATGGAAATCTTGAGGCAAGCAAAGCAAGTCGGCATAGCACATGCGCCGAAGACCTACCTAAAATTGGGCGGTGACATGACCCCGATCCCGATGCTAAAAGCGGCCGGGATTCCGGTTGGGTTAGCATCTGATGGAGCCGCAAGTAATAGCACCCTGAATCTGTTTGAGGTGCTACGCTTAATGACTTTGATGCAAAAGTGGATCCCCAGTGATTCTGAGAAGATGCCGATTGGAGAGGCGTTAAATATCGCTTTCAAAGGGGGTGCGGCCGTACTCGGGATGGAGCAATCATTGGGCCAGGTTGAAGAGGGCTTTTTGGCTGATTTAATGCTGGTTGACCTGTCTGGTATTCATCATCAACCTTTGCACAATCCGGCGGCTTCATTGGTTTTCAATGTGCAGCCTACAGATGTGCAAACGGTTTTCTGTAATGGTGAGGTGCTTATGCAGGATCGCCAGCATAAGACGCTAGATAAAGCACACATTATTAAGCAGGTTAATATGAGTATGCAGCGGCTGGCGAAACGTGTGCCTGATCGCCGGATTCAAGTCTATAATCCTTAAATGATTTTGTATTTGTATTTTGCTGAGCTATGCGGAGAAAGTATATGAACATCGGACGATATTTAAAATTTGGTGGTATCGCAATTTTTGCAATTTACGCAATGAGTTACCTTATCCCAGTTGATCGGGCTAACCCGCCAGTGGGTCGCGAGATCAATTGGGTCTCGGCCGAAAGCGCCGATTTGGCTCGGCGTGCTTGCTACGATTGCCATAGTAATGAGACGGTTTGGCCGTGGTATTCGTATGTCTCGCCAATATCATTTCGGATTGCAGATCATGTTGAGCACGGCCGTCGACACCTAAACTTTTCAGAATGGGACCAGCCACAGGACACCCACGACTTGATTGAAGTCATTGAGAATGGGGAAATGCCGCTTTCAGATTATTTGCGCCAGCACCCTGAGGCAGATTTGACTGAAGCGGAAAAAGCGATCCTGATCGCAGGCATTAAAGAAACCTTGGCTCAAGATTCGCCTCCTGAGCACGACCATTAAACCTATACCCAAACAAGAGAGTTCAAATGAATTTGAAAAACAAAACAATTGTGGCTACGGGCATTTCATCTGGAATTGGGGCTGCTACAGCCAAGCTATTGAAAGAACGTGGTGCTACCGTCATTGGACTTGATCTCAATGTCACAACTGAAAATTGTGATCAATTCATACAGATTGATCTGTCAAAAGAAGCATCGATCATCTCTGCGTGTAGTCAGATTAAAGGGGGCATTGACTCGATTTTAAACATTGCTGGGGTTCCGCCGACAATGCCGCCTATCCCCGTACTGCAGGTCAATTTTACCGGTTTGCGCATGTTTACAGAATTGCTAATTCCAAAAACGAATCAAGGTAGTTCAATTGTTAATGTGGCCTCACTAGCTGGAATGGGATGGCAGAAGACGATTGAACAGAGTAAGGCGTTGTTTGAGATTGAATCAATGGACCGCATCGGTCAATTTTGTGAGGACCATGATATCGACGAGGAAAATTGCTATGAATTTAGCAAAGAAGCTCTCATCGTATGGACAATGCAGAGTTGGAATAGATGGAAGGACAAAGGGATCCGAATTAATGCGGTTAGCCCCAGCGCAACTCACACGCCGATTTTGAGCGATTTTATGGAGACGGTTGCTGTCCGTGCCAAGAAAGCGGTAGAGGGAATGGCGGATCGGCCGCAGCCGGGTCAACCTGAAGACATTGCTCCGATTATCGCCTTTTTGGCCAGTGACGATAGCCGTTGGCTGAATGGCGTGAACATAACGGCAGGTGGTGGGTTGTTTGCGGCCACGGCCGGTTTCCGGATGGGCTTTTAGGCTCGAAATATTTAGAAATAAAAGTTTGTCTGAAAGTAGAGCAAGCAATAAAAAAGCCGATTCGTTTTTGCGAATCGGCTTTTTTATTGCTTGTTATTTACGTGTAAAAAGATTAAACGTCTAAATTCCGCACTTCATTTGCATGGGTCGTAATAAACCTGCGACGTGGAGCCACTTCTGCACCCATCAGCATATCAAAGGTTTGATCGGTTAAAACTGCATCTTCCATCGTCACCTGTAATAACGTCCGTGAACCAGGGTCCATCGTCGTTTCCCACAGCTGATCAGGATTCATCTCACCCAATCCTTTGTACCGCTGGATGCCTACTTTTTTGCCTTGTACCGAATCGAGGAAAGTTTTTTGCTCCCCTTCGTTATAGGTATAGGTTAGCTCTTTACCGACTTTATTCGCATATAGCGGTGGCTGAGCAATGTACAAATGGCCTTTTTCGATGAGGGCCGGCATATAACGGAATAAGAAGGTTAGTAGCAGTGTGCGAATGTGACTACCGTCAACATCAGCGTCAGTCATGAGGATGATGCGGCCGTATCGTAGATTTTCAATATCGAACGTTTCACCGATGCCGGTGCCCAATGCTGAAATCAGAGCTTTTACCTCATTGTTCGCCAAGATTTTGTCTAAACGAGCACGTTCTGTGTTTAGGATTTTTCCGCGTAGGGGAAGAATCGCTTGAAAGTGACGATCACGGCCCTGTTTGGCGCTGCCACCGGCCGAGTCTCCCTCCACAATATAAACTTCAGCTCGTTCTGGATTCCGCTCTGAGCAGTCAGCCAGTTTACCGGGTAATGTCAGGCTTTCGAGCGCTGACTTCCGCATGACTAACTCACGGGCTTTGCGAGCCGCAGCACGTGCGCGTGAACTCGTCAAACAGCGATCGATGATCTTGCGCCCTTCGCGTGGGTTTTCGTCAAGATAGACATTGATCGAGTCGTAAGCGACTGATGAAACCAATCCTGAAACCTCAGCATTCATTAGCTTAACTTTTGTTTGGCTTTCGAACTGTGGGTCAGGATGTTTAACTGAAACAACGGCCGTAACCCCTTCACGAACATCGTCGCTGGTAAAGTTCTTGTCTTTTTCTTTTAGCAGCCCTTGTTTGCGAGCGTAATTGTTGATCGCACGCGTTAAGGCTGATTTCAGGCCGGAAAGATGTGTTCCGCCATCAGGTGTGTGGATTGTGTTTGCAAATGAGTATTCTGAAACGGCGATGCCTTCTGTGTATTGCAAGCCAACTTCCACATCAACCGAAAATTTGCCTTCGTGGTCAACCATGCGTTGCGCATGAATGGGGGAGTGTAGCGTTTTCCGATTACGATTGATGTAGCTTACGAATGAACGCATCCCACCTTCAAACAAAAAGCGAGTTTCACGAGGAACTTCGGGTCGATTGTCGGTTAGCGCAATGCTGATACCACTGGTAACGAATGCCATTTCACGAAAACGATTGACGAGGGTTTCAAAGCGATACCCTTCTTCTGAATCAGTGAAAATCGTTTCATCATATAAAAAGGTAGTTGTGGTGCTGGTTGCCTCACCCCGTTTTAATTTGCGACCTTTTTCAACTTTGGTTTTTGGGATACCACGCTCATAGCGCTGTGTCCAAACATGGCCGTCACGTTTTACTTCAACTTCTAGCCAGTCAGAAAGTGCATTAACTGCAGCCGCACCAACACCGTGCAAACCACCTGAAACTTTGTATGCGTCATTATCAAACTTACCACCAGCGTGAAGAGTGGTCATGATCAGTTCAAGAGCGGACACTTTTTCAGTGGGATGTTCTTTCACAGGAATTCCAACGCCGTTGTCACGTACGCTGATGCTTTTGTCACGATTGATAATGACATTAATCTCATCACAGCGGCCAGCTAATGCTTCGTCCACTGAGTTGTCAACAATCTCATAAACCAAATGATGCAAAGCTCGATCGTCGGTACCACCCACGTACATACCTGGGCGCATGCGTACAGCTTCTAGCCCTTTAAGTACTTGGATACTTCCCGCATCATAACTACTGTTTTTTTTATCTGCCATGTTGAACCCTTATTTTTTGCAACCAATCAAATCAGGTTTGATTAGATTATTTCATCTGTACTAAATTTAGAAGTGGGCCAACTTACTTAAAAATTGACCTTGTTGTAAGAACTCAACAATTATACCAGAATTGCCCCTATCTTGCATTTTATACGGCCGATATTTCCTAACTATTTATCTTTCTAACCGCTGGCTTAGGCGTAGAAACGCCAAGATGTATCTATTGTCTGGTACCCTGCTCCCAATACCCACCTTCACGAAACCTTCACGATAGTACCGAAGTTCGGTTTGTTGCACTATAATCGCCGACGGGGCAAAAAAAAGAATACTATTTTCGTGGAACATTAAACGAAAAAGACTGGTTGAAGTTATGACTAAGAACACGTTTTTAATTCCTTGGGCTGCGGCATTTTTACTGTTACTTGTTGCTGGATTGTTTTCCAATAATGGGCCAGCACTAGCTCAGGAGCCTTCCAATCAACCTATAAACCTTCTCCCTGATCCTCTCACAGCTACGCTAAAAGATAATCTTGAAAATGAGGCATTAGCTGCTGAAGTCGGCGATCAATTGACTTATGTGACTGAACTTTCAGTCAATCCAATTCCAATTGGAAATCAAAAGATTGAGCCGGTTTATGAGATTGTTTATCAATTAGATGCTGATGAAACGGTTACTGTTTCTAGTGTCTACGATACAACCCCCATTGCCTATGATGACACTTACTTTTTGCCAAGCGCAACTGATTTTCAAATCTTAGCATCTGACGGACTGCTGGCTTCTGGCTCTCTAAATTCCAGTTTTAAGGAGACGCTTGCTGCTGATCAGGACTTTGACCAAACTCAAGCTGTTTCAGTTTTGGCAGAAACAGTAACGACTGATTTTGCCAAAATCACGATTGGGGTAGATGGAAGTTTTACCTACAGCCTTTTTGATTCAACTTTGGGAGTACCTTCTGCTGACTACTTTAGTTACACCATTTCTGATGATGAAGGGAATCAAGATACTGGTTCG
Organism: Anaerolineae bacterium; assembly: GCA_045105475.1. Lineage (GTDB taxonomy): Bacteria > Chloroflexota > Anaerolineae > Promineifilales > Promineifilaceae > WTJY01. Next base: position 2,447 of record JBGCDP010000148.1, on the reverse strand, counting down.
GTTATCTTGCAGTTTAATCATCAGCGTATCTTTTTCGTAGATAGTGAAGCTGAAACAGCTGGAAATGGCCTGCTCGAATCTCCGTTTCAGCAGTTAGATGCTGCACTTGCGGCCGCCGATTCAACTTGCGATGTTATCTTTTTATTGTCTTCAGCCACACCTTATGACATCGACCATGTTGAACTCCTCGATTGTCAAAAGCTGATTGGGCAAGACTATGCACCTTATTCGTTTGCACAAATATCTGGTCTAGATGTTGGTGCTGTTCCCGTTGCATCAGCAAACAACCGGCCGATTATTCGTTGTGCGCAGTCAGTCGATTACCTGACCGGTATCGATCCAACCGAAATGTTCCCCACAACCAGCCAAGGGTGTATTGAGCTGGCTCAAGATAATGTAGTCGCTGGGATCACTGTCGACAATCCAGACCCCATCCAAAAAGCGATTGCTGGGGAAAATTTCTCTACATTTTTGGGCTTTAACATCACGGCTTTAAACAGCGATGGGTTTAGCTTTTCATGCAACGATTCGGCCGCGCATGAAGTTAAGCTAACCGATTCAATCCGTGTGCAGAGCTACGGCTTTATCGGGATTGATCTGGCCGCATTCCCAACGTCTCCATTAACTCAAGAGCAGTGTGTGCTTGAAGGTGATCTGGCTAATGTTTCAGTCGTTGATGCGGCTGCAGCCGCTCACGAGGCTGTTTATGCGATTTCGCAGAGCGCGGCCTATTTAAGTTTGAAAATCGATCAATTTGAAGCGAGTAACATAGCGAAATCAGTCATTCGTGCTACGGCGAACGATAGCTCAACTCTGAGCCTTGAAGTGACAAACGCCCAGATGAGCGATTTTGATATGGTAGGCGTTGCTGTAGAAAACTATGTGTTTTGGCCGCTAGCTGGAAGAGAACGCGGCTTGTTTGCCAGCGTTACCGATTCAGTTATGGTCCCAAACACCAACGGCCGTGGGATATTGGCCAATAGCCAAGGGAACGTCGCTTCGGACCTGAAATTCTCTAATAATGAAATCGGGCAAGTGGGTGTGCGTAGCGATGGCATTGTTGTTTACGGCAACAATAATGGGGCGGTAAACGCAATCATCAATGACAATTTGCTGCTGTCACGTGGGGCGCCTAACCCTAACCTGCCAACCAACCAAACACATGCACCGCATATGCCGCTGTATTTTGAGAGCAATATGCCTGATGCTGTCGGTTGCTTAGCGATTGCAGGCAATCAAGCTCCGGCCGGATTTAATTATGCATATGGGCTTGAAACTGCTTCACTCGGTTTGAAAGCAGGTAACAACGGGGAACTAAGAATCGAAGGTTGGAATGGGCAGAACGGTCAGTCAGGCGTGTCTCAATTAATTCAAGAAAACAACGTTGAACTATTGGGTGGAACTGAAATCATTCTGAGCCCTGGCGGTGAGATTTCGGGAGGGCTGTGTGATCCGATTTCAATCCCGGTCAAACCTGTTCTGAATACAGCCGCTGACTTGTCACAACTAACGGTTGATGTAGCAGGACCAGAAGTAATAATTCCCGTTTTGCCACCGGGCAAAACCGTAACGATTCAGATGACTGCGGTTGTGAATGAACTTGCAGAGGGGCTAGATCGCGTATCGGCTCAAGGTGCATACACGGTGGATGGGCTAAATCAATCTCATCTAACGCTAGATCCGAACCCACCGGCCGGATTCGAGGATGCTAATGGCCGAACGGTTACCCCCCTTCTTCTAATAAGCGAACCGGTACCGGACCTTCTTGTTTCAGACGTGGTTGTCGCGGAAGATGTGGATCAAGCGACGATAACTGTTCAGCTAAGTGAAGCCGCTTCTCAAGATATTCAAATCGATTATGCAACTGTTGCTGGAACCGCTTTAGCTGGTTCTGACTATGTAGAAACGAACGGTCAGATTACTTTTCCAGCTGGTAGCGTCTCACAATCGTTTCAAGTCGTGATCATTGACGATGTTGTTACTGAAGCTGACGAACAATTTGCTGTTTCATTCTCTGCCGTAGCTGGAATGCCTGTGACTATTCCTGATTCCACAAGCCAGATTGCGATTTTGGCAAATGATGCGGTTATTGTGGTCCCTACTTTGATCGTGACTGATGCAACTGTTAGCGAAGACGCAGGATCGATTTCAATCGAACTTACTTTAAGTGAACCATCTGCTACAGCAGTTGGTATTGCGTATTTATCAGCGAATGGATCAGCTGTCGCAGGGTCAGATTTTGCGGCCGTATCTGGGGAGGTTGTTTTTGCCCCAGGAGAAACAGCTGCGACCATAGTAATTAGCATCATCGATGATGCAGTATCAGAAGCAGATGAACAGTTTTCCGTAAATGTCTCAGCAACGGCCGGAAGTAGTGTATTAATCCCTGACTCAACGATTGCAGTAACGATTCAGGATAACGATGATGCACCGGTGCCTAACTTGTC
>JBGCDP010000147.1:0-48247 GCA_045105475.1 Anaerolineae bacterium | reverse complement strand
CTGATTTTGTTTGTAACTTGCTGTGTTGCTCAGGCTCTCTTGAGCAACGGATGAGAAGTATACATACCGCCTAAACTGGAGTCAACAGACTTACACAAATTCGTTCCTTAAAATTTGTACCAATCAAAACTCCAGAGGTAGAGGGCTATATTTTGGCTTCTATTTTACAACTAGTGGTAAGTTTATTGTATGGATGGGGCATTCGGGAATGGAAAAGACAACGTCTTCATTTGAGGTTGCTTCATTTTGAATTAGAAAAGATATGTTATCTAGATCAAAAGTATGATGTTCAGCTGTGATTCGCTCTCCAGAGTACTCTTGTAAAACAAAGCCTCGAGCCATTTCAGGTATGTTTTGTGTAAGAACGTAGTTGCCTTCGCAGATACTAAGAAGCTGACTATTTTCTGCGAGTACGATATTGTTTTCATCAACCCATGACATAAGCACCCGAGAAGCGAAGCTTGCGCTCCTTACATCAAAATTTAAGGCAACTACGTTTGATGTTGCTTCTTGCCAATGGCGTATAAATAGTCCCCCATCATCATTGATGTATGTGACTCTCAAATGGCCATTAACAATTTGAAATTGAGTCCCCCAAGTGAAGTCGGTTATGAAATTAGGATTGAATTCACCATTTCCAAAAATCTGCTGTTGAGTTGTGTTGGCTGGAATTTGAGTGGGTCTAGGTGTTACCGTTGGTATTATCGTTGGTAATGGTGTTGTATTTGGTAGCGGGGTAGCGCTTGGGAGAAGTGGAGGAGTTGGGGACGGGGTTATGAGGGAAGAAGGAACTAAGCCTGCGTTTACTCGATCTGTTGGCAAAGAGATTACCTCTGAGAAACCGTTTGAATAGAAATCGCTGTCGTTATTATCGGGACCTATATTTATGTTTGTGATTGTGAAACCATCTATGGTGCTTGTGTCTAATTGAACTATGTAGCAGTCAGAGCTAGAATTTTCTAATCCATTAAAGGTATAGCTGCCTGAAGGTAAAGATACTACTTCTCCTTTATATTCGTCGATGCTACCGTTGCAATCGAGGTCTTGCCAATAAAGGATTCTAACATCTGGGATCCCGGGTTCTGCATCGTCAATTCCATTGAGATTTAAATCATTGAAAATTCGGCCGTGTATTTGCAGCGGTCCTGGGACTGATTCTGGGATAGTTATCGGGCTTTTGGTGCAATCTCCGATTGTTGAGGTGCAAAGAAGCTGGATATTAGCTTTTTCTTTAGCATAGGTGTAAGCGAAAATTTCTTCAGCTGTTGCTAGCCAGACATTTTCATAAACTGCACTGTTTGATCCATAAATAGTCTCAAGGTGTGCAAATGCCTGTGTAAAAGTACTTTCGCTACCATCATGGGAAATTGTGTTGTACCAGTGTGTGATAGGGTTGTTTTGGGATGAATTCTGATGGAGCCATGTCAGCATATCCTGCAAAAATTGGCTGTCATTCTCTAGCCGGCTGTCTCTAACGATCTCACCAGTGACATCAAATCCACCTTCAAGAGGAATAATATTTGTGGCTCCTGCATAGATATTTGGGTTTGAATAGTCGATGAACCCACCTTCATGCATGATAATGCTTGTTTCATTATTCTGGATTTTTTCTTTTATCAAATCGTGATAGTTGTTAAAGCATGGCTCTGCAAATGAGTTAATGATGTAATTAGGGCGATTAGACTGAGCGATAATTTTATTTTGGAGCTTGACATGGACATCAACAATGTCTTGCCAAAGCACAGCGTCAGATGGCTTGTCACTGTCATCGACACTCCAGCATACATGATTTTCTGTGTGATTTCCGATCGCCCAACCTGCTTCTAGGAGCTCGATTAACTTGGGATTTACTATCATCTCGCATTCGTATGGTGGATTTGTACAGGCAGCATATGGATCAGGGGGATTTGGCTTGTCAGGGGGATCTGGAATGTTTTGGCCTAGCTTAACTGTTGCATCATAATCATTTAAATATAAGGTAGCGGGCATTCCAAAATCTTCAAATTCTTTAACCGCTTTTAAGAAGCCAACATTGTCATCAAACCCATGTGACCAAGCCCAAAGCCTGTGATCCTTCAAAGGTGCGATTGTTATTTCCCCTACATTCCCATCAGCGCTAACAAAATCCTTCATCGTTATATTTAATGCTGTTTCATCCGTTGTGATTGAGACAATGCCGGTGGCTGGCGTATAGGTTGATGGCAAAACTTGGTCAGCATTATTTTTCATTTCTACAGACGAAACATTGCCGACGTATATATCATAGGTCAGTGTGTAGTGGTTCATTTGTGGCAATTGAGAGTGGTCAATTGTGTAGTTTAGGGTGTGGTCAGCAGCTGCTGCAGACTTGATCAAACCTGTCTGCCAATTTATGAGAATAATTCCGCTGATTAGTAACAGTAAGGTTAGAAAAGTTCCTGATAATAGAAGAACGCGATGGTGTTTTGAAGTATTTAGAATCACTAGGTTTTTATATGGAAGATAGATTGGTTGTAAGATACAGAAAAATTATACGGTTTAAATCTTTCTAAAAGGTATACGATATGACAAAAGCTATATTTTTTCAGGAAAATAAAAAGCCCGGTTCGAGTTTTGCTCGAACCGGGCTTTTTATTTTGAAAGAAGGGAAAGTCTTTGCTTGCAAATTAGGGGGTAATGTATTGCAAGACTGAGTCTAAATCTTTATCGCCTCGGCCGCTCATGTTTACTAATAGTATTGTATCTTTGCTCATTCTAGGTGCTTGCTTCAGAGCCTCTGCGATAGCATGAGATGATTCTAGTGCTGGAATGATGCCTTCCATCTTGCACATCGTTTGGAAAGCCGCAAGTGCTTCTTCATCTGTTGCATAGGTGTACCCGGCCCGTTCTTGATCTCGAAGATAGGCATGCTCAGGACCAATGCTGGCATAGTCAAGCCCGGCGCTGATGCTATGTGTTTCGATGATTTGGCCATCTTCATTTTGCATGACATAGCTACGGGTTCCCTGCAAAACACCTAAGCGAGCGACATTCATATCTGCAAAGCGAGCTGCATGTTCGCCTGATTCAATCCCCCGGCCGCCAGCCTCTACTCCAATAAGCTCTACATCCTCGTCGTCACGAAAGGCATGAAAAATTCCAATCGCATTACTTCCACCGCCGACACAAGCGATAATTTTATTTGGAAGCCGGCCGGTTTGTTCAAGAATCTGCTGGCGAGCTTCAATTCCAATAACGCTTTGGAAGTCACGGACCATCATAGGATAAGGGTGTGGTCCGAGTACTGATCCTAGTAAATAATGGGTGGTCTGAACATTAGTAACCCAGTCACGAATCGATTCATTGATCGCATCTTTGAGAGTTTTGCTGCCACTCTCTACCGAGACAACTGTTGCACCTAACAATTTCATGCGTTGAACATTCGGCTGTTGCCGGGCGATATCGACTGCTCCCATATAGACGATGCATTCGAGACCTAATAGTGCGCAAGCGGTAGCGGTTCCAACGCCATGTTGACCGGCTCCGGTTTCAGCAACAATGCGTTGCTTACCCATTCGTTTGGCCAGCAATGCTTGCCCTAGTGCATTATTGATTTTGTGGGCACCGGTGTGATTCAGATCTTCCCGCTTAAAGTAGATTTGAGCACCACCGAGCTGTTCGCTAAGCCGTTTTGCATAGGAAATGGGTGAAGGTCGGCCGACATAGGATTCGAGCAGATAGCGATACTCTTCCATAAACTCCGGGTCATTGCGGGCAACTTCATAGGCTTCAATCAGCTCTTCAAGAGCGGGCATAAGGGTTTCTGGAACGAATTGTCCACCAAACTGACCGAACTTGCCTTTTTCATCGGGTACATTGGGTTTTGGGGTCGTTTCTGCTAACGTCGATTTATACATCTTATTCTCTCTGATCCTTGGTTTGGCTTGGTACTTAAGCCTTACTAAATTTTAGCACACCCATTTGTATGTCGGCATTAGGGGGTCATTTCAATAATAGATTGTTACGGATTAGGGGTTTTGTTCGTAAGATGAGGCTCTGCCCATAGTAAGGCTAATGCGGACAATGCATCTTTCATGGTGCCATTGCGGGCCATTTCAAATGCTTTTTTAGAATCCGTTGGGACCATTTCCATAAATTCTAACGGCTCACGGTTTGTCGTTCCCAGTTTGACACCTGTTGCAAGGAAGATGTGGCAGGTTTCGTCACAGAAACCAACGGCCGTATAGAACTGGCCCAGATAGCTTAACGAGTCTGACAAGCCTCCAACTTCCTCTGCGAGTTCATCAATAGCAGCCTCTTTAGGAGACTGTCCGGCTTTGATCCCACCGGCCGGGACTTCCCATAACCATTCGCCGACCGTATGCCGGTAGTGCCGAATGAGCACAATCTCACCTGAAGGTAATACTGGAATGACAAAGACAGCCCCTTCTGGACGAGTAACAACGTTATAAACTGCGTCATTCCCGTTGGGTAAAACTATTTCATCTTGACGTACCTGGTACCAAGGGCATTCCCAAGCGATTTTGCTTGATTTGACTTTGAAGGGGGATGTCATGATTTAAATTTGACTGATTTGGCGTTGGCGATAAAAGATCGGACTAGATTGTGGTCTTTGAGCCCCGGTGAGGATTCAACCCCACTGGCGACGTCAACACCATACGGCCGGACTTCGATGAGCGCTTGAACCACATTGTCAGGCGTTAATCCACCAGCCAGCATCTGGCCATCAGTCATTTTAGTAATGGCTTTTCCAATCTCCCAGTCTGAAAGTTCCCCTGTTCCACCATAAAGTTCAGGATGATAAGCATCGATTAAAATAGTTGGCCACATGCCGGGTGATTCGGCAATATACCATTCAGCATCGGCCTCTGCTTCCATTAAAGATTGGGGGCGTAGCGCTTTATAGGCTCGGCCGTGCAAAATTGCATTGGGATCATTGATTTGAGAAGGAACTTCCTCACCATGAAGTTGGGCAAGATCTAAACCACACTGGGTGATGGTTTCAAAAACGTACTCAGGTGTTTCATTCACGAAAACGCCGATTAGCGTAGGGCAGTTTGGCCGTTTGCGTAGCTCCTTTACAATTTGCGTGACATCGGCCGCCGTTATTCCACGTTTGCTAGGTGGATACAAGATGAAGCCGAGGAAATCAGCCCCAGCATCGGCCGCGACAACTGCATCTTCGAAATTGGTTAAACCGCAAATCTTAACTTGTGCGTATTGGGTCATAGTTCGATAATAGCCGGGCCATCTTGAGTGAATAATCGTTAATATGCATATTTGGCGAGATGGCTATGAGGCGTATAAATATACTTCTGAAATAAATTATCTTTTTAGGTCACCTTAGGAAGTTTGTTAGGATATTTCAAAGATTATTTTTCGGATCAATAAACTAACGTATTTTTCTAGGTTTTAACTATGTTACTCAGTTCAATTATTGCTGCATTTATTCCAACGATATTTTACATTGCCATCATTTATTTGGTAGATCGGTATGAGAAGGAACCGCTATGGTTGCTATCGGCCGCCTTTTTGTGGGGAGCCATTCCAGCTGTCATTGTGGCACTCATTTTCAATGGGATTTTCGGCGTACCATTTTATCTTTTATTAGATGAACAAGCGGCAACGGCTGCAACCGCCTCCTTTGTCGCTCCTTTAGTAGAAGAAAGCGCAAAAGGGCTGGCACTAATCGGTATTCTTTATTTTTGGCGCAGCCATATCGATAGCATTTTAGATGGCATTATTTATGGGGCTATGATCGGGTTGGGCTTTGCAATGATCGAGAATATTTTTTACTTTGTCCAATCCCCTGTGGATGAATTTAATTTCTTGGTTGTCATGCGAGCATATATTTTTGGACTCAACCACTCTTTTTTTACAGCGATTATCGGTATTGGGATAGCGGTAGCACGTTTAAATCGAAATCAGGCTTTAAAAATCGTGGCGCCAATCTTAGGGTGGGCAGGCGCTGTTTTTGTCCATTTTGTGCACAATGCCTCAGCTTCTTTGAGCGCGACCCTAGGTGCAATTGCATGTATTCCCCTATTCGTGAATGCGTGGGGTGGGGTGCTGCTCTTAATTGTGATTGTTGTTTGGGCTTTGCTTCAAGAGCGCAATTGGATCAAAGAGTATCTTGCTTTGGAAATGGGACAGGACACGATTACAACGAATCAATACAAAGTAGCCAGCTCCAACTTGCAAAGATTATCTGCATCTTATAGCCACCTATTCTCTGGAAATGTGTCACAATTTTTGAAGACTCGTCATTTTTATCATCAATGTAGCCGATTGGCGTATGCTCGACACCATGAAGAATTGTACAAAGATGAGGAAGGCACCGCTCTAGTCACGGAGCTAAGAGAGTGGGTTAAGAGCAACCCACTCTAACAGATAGAAATATGGGTGTAAGACCTACATTTAGCCTCACTTTCTAAGCCTACTTAAACAGATCTTCTAATTCCTTTAGACCTGGTTTTTCGCTATTGCATTGGGGGCAGCCTGATTTTGGCTGGGATACGTCAACCAGGTGCTTGCTGCAGAAGGCTTTAACCTCCACCTTGCGATTAAAACCCATAAAGCCAGACTTTATGTTTGCTTCTAAGATCAGGTTGGGATCGCTGTTTGATTTGAGGATGTCTGGCACAGGGCATGACTTGCAATCGGTTGGTTTCCATGCCTCAGAATTGATGTTTGCATCAATTAATCTACATTCTTGTTGCGAGGCACCTCGCCGAAAATTTTCGTAGTAAAAGCGGCATTCACGGCCGTCTGGTGTAATCATTTTTCGAAGTGGTTAAGATAGTTTGTTTAATAGTCAATCAGAACAGTACATCATTTTAACTGCCTGAACTCAACTATCCTAACTCTATCTTTAGATTTTGAAATGAATTTGAATAAGTTATGTAGATTTGGTGTAGGCAGCATCATATTTTTAAAAGATTGTTAGGATGAGAATCGAAACCAAGCCAACAGAGTTATGTTTTTACTCAGGCATGCGTATATATAAAAGTAGGCGTCTCTCAAAAAAAGCCCGATCAATTGCTGGGTTAAGCTTTGGCCATTTACCGCAAGATTGATAGTGCTGAAGCGTTCATGTCGGTAATGGTTCGGCCGGAATCGCGACTTAACATCTCTTGGACAATTGGCAATGCTTCATTGAGCCAAAACTCATGCTCATAGACCGCTTTATACAGGCGTTTTCGATCTTCTTCGCTTTCAAAGCGGCGAATCCAAATGTATTGGTTCTTCTCGCGTGAATACCAACTGCCAACGACAACCATTCCAACTGATCGTTGGAACGGGATTAGCACGGTATCCATCCATTCAACCCAGCGGTCGAGTTGGCCTTCAAAGACGTCGTATTGGCGCAATTCAAAAATCGGTTGGCTTACTTCTTGAGTCATATCTAATTTCCTTTTTTAATCGGCAACGGCCGCTACTATTGAAATTTCAACCAGCAAAGCTGCCCGGGCCATATGCGCTTGTACACATGCTCGAGCAGGAGCGTGTCCTTCAGGAACCCAAGCATTCCAGACTTCGTTCATCAGTGCAAAGTGATTGGCGATGTCTCGGAGATAAATGGTCGCCGATAGAATATGTTCTTTACTACTGCCTGCTTCAATTAGAAGCTCCTCGACTCTGGCCAATGTTGATCGGGTTTGCCCCTGAATATCTTCGGCCGGGTCGGCTGCAACTTGCCCTGCTAAATAAATGGTGCCGTTGTTAATCACAATCTTGCTGGCACGTACGCCTGTGTGTTTTCTGGTAATTGTCATACTGAATCCTTTAATTAGATGGTTTTGTCTTAGCACGTTATCTCTGAAGAAGGTTATCTTACTTCGGAGATCGTGTGATAACCAGATAATATAACTAGATGAATTACAAACCCTTATCAGGCGGCTGTTTATGCGGTAGCGTGCGATATAAGCTGCATGCACCTGCCAAAAGTGTCGAGCATTGCCATTGTTCCCAATGCCGCCGGGCACATGGTGCGATGTATGCCAGCGGGGCTGTGCTGTATACCAAAGATGTGCAAATCACAGCTGGGGAAGACAATTTAGCTTTATATGGAAGTTCGGCCGGAAATTGGCGAAAATTTTGTAAAACGTGTGGGTGTCATCTTTTTATGGTGGTTGACCAATTTCCAGAAAAAATCTATGTTTGGGTCGCTTCACTCGATGGGGGTGCACACCCCGGCCACCCAGCCGATAAAGAAGCACATATCTTTGTCGAGTCTAAAGCGCCGTGGGAGCAGATTCCGGCCGAAACGCTTCAATATGCTGCCATGCCGAGCGACATCGGTATTGATCAAGACTAAGTCAGGAGATAATCATGCAAATTATTAATCCACTCACCCAAAAGCCGTTTCCACCTCATCCGATGTCAGATGCGGGACGAGCCAGTGCTGAAAAGAATCTGGCTCAAGCGCGCGCTAGCTTTTCACAAGAAGCTAATTTAGAAAACACCATCTGGTTAGGCCGTAGACTCGCTTATCTTTATCAATTTGATGAGATGTTTGATGTTTATGCCAAGGGGATGGCTCAATTTCCAGAGTCGCATAAGCTGTTGCGCCATCGTGGGCATCGTTATGTTTCTACTCGGCAATTTAAAAAAGCGATTGCAGACTTTGAGAAAGCGGCCGATTTGGCAAAAGATCGGCCGGTTGAAGTTGAACCGGATGGCAATCCAAATCATTTAAATCAGCCGACTTCAAACGGTCATTTTAATATTTGGTATCACTTGGGCTTGTCCCATTATTTGGTAGGGGATTTTGAAAAAGCGGCCGATGCCTACGCAACTTGCATGGATTACTCAGACAATCCTGATTCGATTTGCGCTACTGTTGATTGGCACTACATGTCTTTAAGACGCTTGGGCAAGCTAGATGAAGCGATCAAGCTACTTGATCATATCGAACCTGACATGGAACTGATCGAAAGCCACAGCTATCACTACCGCCTGATGATGTACAAAGGGGTTTACACACCTGAAAAGGTGTTGAATCCTACGGACGACCGAGCAGAAGATCGGCTATTAACATTGGCCACACAGGGGTATGGCGTTGGCACTTGGTACCTTTATAATGGAGAACAGGAACGAGCCAAAGCGATTTATAAGCAGGTTCTTGAAACTAATTTCTGGGCGGCGTTTGGCTATATTGCGGCCGAAGTAGAATTGCTCAAGTTAGATTAGCTGGCTAGATTTCTAACCATACAAACAAACCAACTAAAATTATGAAAGCACTTTATATTATCGACATTCAAAACGACTTTTGCCCTGGTGGGGCGCTTGCGGTTGACGAAGGTGATCAGATTGTTCCTATAGTCAACCAGCTGCAGGCTAAATTTGACTTGGTGATTATGTCCCAAGACTGGCATCCGGCCGATCATGGTAGCTTTGCTGCCAATCATCCCGGCACAAATCCCGGTGAAATCATCGATCTACATGGGCTTGATCAGATTCTATGGCCCGTTCACTGTGTGCAGGGCTCACATGGGGCGGAATTTAGAGAAGGATTAGACACTCACAAGGTTGCTGCAATCTTCCGTAAAGGGACTGATGAGACGATAGACAGCTATAGTGGCTTTTTCGATAACGGACAGCGGGCGGCCACTGGAGCATTTGGTTATCTCAAAGAGCTTGGTGTGACAGACTTGTACCTCGTGGGGTTGGCGACAGATTATTGTGTGAAATTTACAGCGATAGATGGAAATACGTTGGGCTTTAATACGCACGTTATTGTAGATGCGACCCGTGGGGTGAATTTGCAGCCAGGCGATGTTGATAAGGCTTTGGACGAGATGGATTCGGCCGGGATTTCAGTGGTGCAGTCGGCCGACCTCGACTTCTAAACCTGATTCCTATGCTCACTGGGCCAACGCCTCAAATATTTAATTCTCGTTGCAAATCACGACTCGGAACCAAATTACGGTAAAATTGAGCTCTTGCTTACAAAAAATCAACTATTTACAGAGGAAACCATGGCAGAACCACAAGTAGAATATATTGAACATGAAAAAGGGAGCGGTCCGCAGGCAGAAGCTGGCGACACTGTGGCTGTCCATTACATTGGCACGTTGGCTGATGGAACTGAATTTGATAATTCACACAAACGGGGTGATCCGATTAAATTCCCACTTGGCCAAGGTCGTGTGATTCAAGGCTGGGATATAGGCATTGCAAAGATGAATGTCGGCACGAAAGCAACCCTTATCATTCCACCTGAATTAGGCTATGGCTCACGCGGTGCGGGTGGCGCGATTCCACCCAATGCAACCCTTAAGTTTGAGGTTGAATTGGTAGAGGTTGAAAAACCACGTAAGCCAGCTATTGTTGATTCAATCGATTACACAACAACAGAAAGTGGTCTCAAATTTGTTGATTTGGAAGAGGGCACCGGCCCAGTTCCTAATCCGATGCAAAAGGTTGCCGTTCACTACACCGGCTGGCTAGAAGATGGCAGTATCTTTGATAGCTCGCTTGACCGTGGCACGCCACTAGATTTTGCAGTAGGTGCTCGTCAAGTCATTGTAGGGTGGGACGAAGGTGTTGGCTCCATGAAAGTTGGCGGCAAACGCCAGCTTGTGATCCCACCAGATTTGGCTTATGGGGAACGAGGCTATCCGCCCGTTATCCCGCCTAGCTCTACACTGATTTTTGAGGTTGAGCTTTTAGCCGTCAGTTAAATTAGGCTCTGGCAAGCATCGTTTTGAAAGCAGCACCCCGGCCATAGGTGAATCACCTACGGCCGGGGTGTTTTTATTTCCCCGTAATATCTTGTTTGAACCTAAACAATTTCTGAACAACTTCAATCTATCGTTTACAAAAAAAAGTCTTGTTAAAGGATAGAAAATGAAAACACGAATCCTATCATTATTGATCTTAAATTTATTACTCGTCGCCTGCGGTGCGAATTCATCTATTGCTGAACCTGTAGTTTCTACATCGGTGCCTCAAGCTGATATTGAAGTTGTGGCTGCGGCCCCGACTGAGCCTCAACCCGTTCAAGTTCAAGCTGAATTGGCTGAACCTGCAATCGTTGAAGAGGTTGCGGATGTAGCAACTCCGGCCGAGGTAGCTGAGGTAGCTGTTGAAATTAGTGCACCCGCAGAAGTTCCTGCGGCCGATGTGGTCGATTCAACCTGTGACACGTCAGCTTTTCTCGACGTTCAGCCGGACCCTGCCAACAGCGCGTATGCTGCTCCAAGCCTAAATGTTTATTGTGAAGGGGAGTCGATGATTATCGAGTCAAACGGCATACCTAACTATGAGTTTGTCCAAATCACACCGGGCGGATTGAGTGCTCAAACCCATCGTTGGGAAATTCCAACCAATCCACAAATTGCAGCCACGACTACCGAGATTCCAATCTTAGGCACAGTGGCGTTTGCGGTGAATGGACTGCCAATTTATGGTCCAAATGAAGCCGCGAACCTTGGTTGGGGTGATCCGATTTTAGATGAGGTGCTCGACTTTTGTAACGGCCACACGGCCGGACGGGGTGACTATCATTATCACGGTCGGCCGGATTGTTTGTTCGCCAATTGGGAAGGCAATACAGCCTTGATTATGGGGTATTCATTGGATGGGTTCCCGATTCTCTCACCGTATATTTGTGAAGATGAGACTTGTTCATCAGTCAAAAAAGTAGAAAGCAGTTGGCAGCGTACACAGGATGTCACGGCCGCTTGGGATGCTCACGAGTACATCGCTGGGTCTGGTGATCTTGATCAGTGTAACGGGCTTGTTTTGTCAGATGGGAGTTATGCTTATTTTGCGACAGACACATTTCCGTATATTCAAGCTTGTTATACCGGTACACCCTCTGCAAATTCTGGCGGAAATGGCCCCGGCAACGGCGGAGGCCGACAGGGCGGCGGTGGTCAACAGGGTGGTCAAGGTGGTGAAGGCCAGCAAGGTGGTGGGCAGCAGGGAGGTCAGGGTCAACAAGGAGGCCAAGGCGGTCGACAAGGACCTGATCTAGCCACAGCTGCTGCTGAGTTAGGTGTGACTGAAGACGCTTTACGTGAGGCATTGGTCGGCCGACCTCCAGATTTCGCCGCAGCTGCTGCCACTTTAGGCATCAGTGAAGATGCCTTGCGAGATGCGATAGGCCGGCCTCCTGGCCAATAATGATTATCTGATTTTGTATGATGATCGACTCTTGTTTTAGTTGCTCAGTGAGTCTTCTGGATCATCATACAGAATCGGTTCTCCTGTGAAAAAATCAACATCCCCAGGCAGGTAAGACCTCGGGATTGAGTCGGCCGTGGTCACATCAAAGAGGGAGAGCGCATAGTCTGCAACTAAAGCCTCATCAGGCACCTGCATAAAATCTAGCAGGGTTGGAAAAATATTTGAGTGGTGCGCTTGGAACGCCGTATCGATCCCTTCTGGGAAACGGCCCATCATCATCAGCGGAACGCGAGCTTCGAGCTTGTCTCGACCGCAGTGGGGCTGAAAGCGAGTTGCATCTAACGATTCACCATGATCAGACGTATAAACAATCAGTGTGTTGGCTAAAACAGTCCCATCCGCCAGCAGTGTGTCAAAAAACGATTCAGTATTGTGAAGCAATCCGTTGTCATAGTGGTTAACTAGATCGATATCTGCCTCCTTAACATCATTGGGCGGATTGTCAGTCCAAACAGCGGCCGACGCAGGATACGTTTTCTCGTAGGGGAAATGAACCCCTGATTTGTTCACCACAATAAAGTGGCCGCTCTCACTGTTTAGCACCTCGAAGAGTAATTCTGCAATCTCACCATCCGTATCCTCTAAACTTGGATGCAGCATCGTTGAGCGATTGACATAGTTGTCGATAAATCGTAAATCGGCTCCTGTCAGGCTATTCCACAGGCGAGAAGATGATCCATTGAAATAATGAGTCTTGTACCCCATCGCTTTAGCATAATGGAAGATGGTTGGGTTTTTGTAGATGCGTCTTTCTGTGTCTGGTAGCTCTTTCAAGCCAGAAATCATGACTGAATTGGATGCCACGCTACAAGTCGCGGCCGAAGCCATATCGGGCCAATAAATCAATTCGCCTTCTTCTTGCAATCTGTTTAGCGTTGGGCTCGTTTCCCGGCCGTATCCATACATCGTCAATTGATCCGCCCGCACCGACTCATCAATGATCAGTAAAATATTTTCAGTCGGTGTCGCCACATCAATCGCAGGGATGGCATCCCTTTCAGCCAAGCTATTTTGCTGTTGGGTTAAGCCTGCCTGGACAAACGTACGATAAAATGCCTGTACTGGAAATGTCGCATAATTAAGCTCTTCGAGTAAATATGAAGCGCCCCCCATGCCAACAACAAGCAGCGCAATTAGCCCAAAGGCCCCATGTTTCTTAGGCATAGGCGGCCGAATAAAAATAAGAAAGAAGCCGTATATCCCAATCGAGATCAGCGCAAAAGGAGCAAAGAATAGCTTCACACTCTCAATCCATAGGACAGAAGGAGAAGTTATTCCTGTAAAAAAGTCTTGAACATTAAACAGGTGATCAACCGTTGTCCAATAGGCTAACTGTGTCAGGGAACCCAATGTGAACGCGCAAAAATAGAAAATTTTATACCGGCGTGTAGATGTGAGCGTTAACCATGCAATTACCGCTGCGATCGGAACGCTGAGCAGCGAAAGATAGCCACCGGCAATTGATCTTTCGGGGGTTAAGCCATTGGTGGTAAAAAACACAACATCAGAAAAAAAGGCATCTACCCAATACTGGGTCTGATTTCCAAAAAATAGAACCTCAGCCACAATCATTTGGATAAAGCAATAAATAATTGTGTAGTAAATTGTCTTTTGTGTTTGAACTTTATTTAGGAGTAAATTGAATCTACGCATCAGCTGTTCACTGGCAATCTGGTATATAAATGGATGTGGAAAATAAAAAAGCACCCGATCGGATGCCAAATTGCATGTTAGCATAGATCGTATGAAATTGACGTGAGACTTTTGGTTCCCCAACTGCAAGCTGCCCCATAAATGGTTAATTAAATCGTAGCTAATCTGCTATTAGTCGAGGACAAGGGTTGGCACATTTGCCTTTTGCTGACCTGTTGATATTGTTTACTGTGCAGAAAAAAACCATACTCTCAATGAGGATCATATGAACTCAATTCAGCTACCAACCTTTGAAATAAACGTTCAACCCGAATGGATCGATCACAACGGCCATATGAACGTCGCTTACTATGTTTTAGCCTTTGATTTAGCTACCGATGGCTTTTATGAATCATTAGACATCGGTATTACCTACCAAGAAAAAGGATTTTCTGTTTTTACGTTAGGGATGAATGTTGACTACGTGGCTGAACTATTTGAAGGAGACCCGATCCGTATCGAAACTCATTTAGTCGATTGGGACCATAAGCGAGTGCATTATATTCACCAGATGTTTCATGCTGAAAAAAGCTTTTTGGCTGCAACGAATGAATGCTTAGGCATGCATGTGGGGTATGAAAGCCGCAAAAGTTTATCATTTTCAGAAGAGCATCAGGCTGGCCTAAAGGCGATGTTTGAGGCTCACCAAAAAGTAGACCTGCCTGCTCAGGTCGGCCGGAAATTAGCCATTCGTCGTAAAAAGTAGTTAAAACGCCTGCTACACACTGGCGACGAAATTTTCAAGGGCCTGCATCGTCGCCTGAATTCCTTCTTTTTCCCCAAAGTAGTGAAACGGCCACCCACTATGTGGCCCGCGATAGACCATACGTCCGGCCGAGGTCAATTCGATCTGTACTGCTGCTACGTCGAGCTGCTCGACAGCGAAGCGGGTCACCGTATGGCTTTTGATGCCACCTGTAAAGCGTGGGTGATCAAAAACAAATCGATCCCATCTAGGCTGGTGCAATGTGTCTAGCTGATCGAGAGTTATTTCGTTAAAGTTTGCTTGGGCCAACGCTTGCGCTAAAAGCGGCTCATACCCTGGACATGCACGGCCGTTCATCGTTCCGATTGCGATGCCTAGATTGTGCCGGTTGGTCATGCCATGCAGATCGATAACCAATTCAATTTGATGCTCGTCTACGATTTGAGCCAGCTTCGTTTTGTAGGCTGATTTTTTATCCCAATTGGGATCTCCTGGAATCTCCCATTCATTGAATATAGCGTGGCAGCGGGTATTTTTGGCTAAGACATGGGCAAAGGCGGCTGTAAACTCCTCCTCCAGTTTTGTATTACCCTGACGGGTATGGCGGGTTGAGTGTGGGGCTGAAATCAAGATCGGCCGAGTCCCCGGCTGATGACAAAATGGGGAAGTCCCGGCCGGGGGCGGCGTGCGATACGCTACCGTTTTTTCAAATGCTTCAAGTTGTGAGAGAAGATCTGAAATCCCGATTACAGCATTCCTTTGCGTAGGCTTTCCAGTACTTCTTCCAATTCAGGAGCCAACGGAGCTTCAAGCGTCATCTCTTTATTGTCAGATGGGCGTTTGAACGTGATCCGTCGCGCGTGTAAAAAGTGGCGTTTGATCGGCACACTTTTCTTTTTACGGCCGTAAATATGGTCTCCGACAATCGGGTAGCCGATATAAGCCAAATGCACTCGAATCTGGTGCGTACGCCCGGTGACCGGGTAGCATGTGACCAGCGAATGCTGCCCAAAAGATTCTGTGAGCTCATAGCGAGTCTGCGACGGTTGAGAAGTTGCACTACGGCCTGGCTCGATAACGGCCATTCGTTTGCGTTCAATAGGATTCCGCCCTAAGGGTGCATCAATTAAAGCTTTTTTCGGATTGATGTTTCCTTCAACTAAGGCTAAATAGACTTTTTTAATTGTCCGTTCCTTAAATTGATCGATGAGGTAGTTCAATGCAAAATCGTTTTTTGCGACAAGCACCACTCCGGATGTTTCTTTGTCTAGCCGATGGACCATCCCCGGCCGACGTTCACCGCCAATCTCTAGCACATTGGGCCAGTGATAAACGACCGCATTCGCTAGCGTTCCCGTTGGATGCCCGATAGCTGGATGCATGACCATATAAGCTGGCTTGTTGACGGCGATAAAATCATCGTCTTCATAAATCAAATCTAGCTTGATATTTTCTGGCACGATGTCGGTTGGCTCTGGAGGGGGAATATATGCCCGAATCTCCTCATCCCCATTAACCTTATAATTGGCTCGTACGACAGCCCCTTGATTGGTTATATGCCCTTCGCGAATGAGTCGCTGCCATTGTGCACGAGACTTGTTCGGCGATAGTTCGCGCAGAACTCGGTCAAGTCGATCACCGGCGTATTCGGCCGGAATATTAAACGTTAAGATTGTTCCATCCATAAAAAGAAAACTGCCAAATGCAGGTTGCAGGCCCAATGTGCTGGGAGCAAACGCCGCTATCAAAAATATCTCTGCTTGATATAAAAATTATTGCTTACGCCGTTTTCGAAACATGACAACGGCAACGATCAGCCCAACTACGCCCAGTACAAGGGCTATTTTTAATCCCAACTGGCCATTAGAAGCTGACTCTGTAAGCTCTGACTGATCATCTGGAAAACTTTGTCTGTGTGTGCGAGTTTGTGTGTTCCGGTAATTAGAAGTAGATCCATCAGCGGCCGGAATATTAATAGCTGGTTTTTCCGCAGCAAGCTGGGTCCGCTGCCAATCTTCAAATTCTTCTTTAGCTGGCTCCTCTTCTGTCCATGGATCATCCGGTAAAGTATCTTTCCACATAATCCAAAACATGATGCACACGCCGCTAAAAATAAATAAGTCTGCAAAATTAAAAATAGCGAAATTGAGCAATGGAACCCGTTCAACCAGCCATTCACTCGCCAAAGGTCTGAAGTCAAAGTGGATAAAGTCAGTCACTTCACCAATGCGGAATCGATCGATTACGTTACCTAAAGCCCCGCCCAGAATGAAGCCTAGTGCCGTACGGAAACTACGATGTTGCCCCAAGATGACGCTGTTGTAGAACAGGATAAATCCACACACCACAAACGCGATTGTCGTAAATAACCAGCCTAGTTCTTGCCCTGTACCAAATGCTGCCCCAGGATTTTTGACATGTAAGAAGTCGAAAATATGACCATACCCTTCAATGGGAACGATGCGGGTGTGCAAAGCAATATTGGCTTCGACCCACCACTTTGTGGCTTGGTCGATCACAATCGCAATAGCTGCTATTGCCCAAAGAATTGATTGGTGAGTCAAAAGAGCCTTGGGTAGCTCACGCAGCCAAATTATTTGCGTATTGAGCCAACTGGTCCCTTTTGTATTGTGGGAGGTGCTTGGTGAAGTCGTTGCCATAAGCCCTTATTTTACATCAAAAGTCAGAGAGGCGTGATGAGAAGAGGGTAAAGGAGATAGTTTGCTTATTTGTTGTTATTTTCGGCCATAAAAAATCAGATGGAACTTTTTTTGTGAGGGTGACGTTTAATCCATATCAGACTCGAACATGCATGCTTGAGAGAAGAAATTGGTTTTAAATTATTTAACTTTTGGGAGAATTGAAAATGTTACCTTTAATTAAAAAAATGAGCGTGTTGGGAGCTCTGTGTGCCTTATTGATAGCCTGTGGCGGCGATGCACCCTTAGCTGTTGAAGAAGCAGCTGAAACGGTATCAGAAGTTCAAGCAACTCAACCTGCGGTTGTTGTTGAGAGAGTAGTCGAAAAAATTGTTGAAGTTGAGGTTGTAAAAGAAGTCTATGTCGAAGTTGAAGAAGAATCGATGGATGAAGAGGCTGAATATGCGGCCGATGCTGCAGCAGGCGCTTCAGATGATTCTATTGTTTCTGCACCTGCGGAACCAGTTGCGCAAGTAGAAGTTGAAGAGCCTGTTGATATGATTTTTGAAGCTGAAGGGACCAATCCTTTTATCGATACTCGCGACGATAATCTATCGACTTTTGCGATTGACGTAGATACCGGCTCCTATACAGTGATGCGACGCTATCTAAACGACGGGCTGCTACCTCCGTCTGAAGCGGTACGTGTTGAAGAATTTGTGAACTTTTTTGATCACCAATACCCGTATCCCCAAGCAGGTGCCTTTGGCATCCACCTTGAGGCGGCTCCTGCACCTTATGGTGAAAGCGAAGATTACCATCTATTGCGCATAGGCATCCAAGGGTATGATGTTCCTGAAGAAGATCGGCCGGACGGAATGTTTATCTTCCTCGTTGATGTCTCTGGCTCAATGAGCAGCGGCAACCGAATGGGGTTGGTCAAAGAATCATTGCGCATGCTGACCTATAACCTACGTGAAACCGATAGCATCGGGATCGTCACGTACGGTAGTAACGCCGAAATCATCCTTGAACCGACTGAAGCCGGCAATCGGATGGAAGTGTTGTCAGCCATCGAGCGCCTTTCAACCGGCGGCGGCACCAATATGGATGATGGGATTGCAACCGCTTATGCCCTGGCAGACCGTTATGCTCAACCGGGCAATATTAATCGTATTATTCTAGCATCTGACGGTGTAGGGAATATCGGCGCGACATCGGCCGAAGAGATTTTACGCCACGCTGAAGAAGGCATTCAATTGAGCACATTTGGTTATGGAATGGGCAACTACAATGATCATGGCATGGAACAACTGGCAGACCAAGGCGATGGTAGCTACGCTTATATCGATAGCTTAGAAGAAGCAGAGCGCGTGTTTGATGACCAACTGACCTCAACTCTGTTCACCATTGCTAAAGATGCAAAAATTCAAATCGAATTTAATCCGGCCGTTGTCGAACGTTATCGCCTAATCGGTTACGAAAATCGTGATGTTGCAGACAATGATTTCCGCAATGATGATGTAGATGCTGGTGAGATTGGTGCAGGTCATTCAGTGACGGCTTTATATGAAGTCCGTTTTGCAGAAGATGCCCCTGAAAATGAAGTTGCAGTCACTGCTCGTGTTCGCTACGAAGATATGGAAACGACTGAAGTGATCGAGCTTGATGAAGCGATGGCTTTCCGTGATGTGCATCCGGCCTTCACTGATGCGTCAGCGACCTTCCAGCTAGATGCGGTTGTTGTCGAGTATGCAGAAATCTTGAGTGGTAGCTTCTGGGCACATGATGCAGCTATGAGTGATATTGTGATCGATGCTCGTCGTATCGCTGAGTATTTACCTGACGATGCAGACGTTCAAGAATTTGCATCGATGGTAGCGCAAGCGGCTGAACTGATCGATTAGACGTTTACTGAAACAGGCCCGGCCGATTTGTCTATTGGCCGGGCCACCCCCATAAAATAACGATATGAAAAAACTAAACAACAAATCTTCTTTCACTCTGCTCTGCGGATTTTTTCTATTATTGATTGTCTTTCTCGCAGCTTGCGGTGGAGCAGCTCCCGAAGCGGAAGCACCACAAGCTGCTGTTGAAGAGCCCGCAGAAGAGGCTGTCGAAGAAGTTGAAGAGGCGGTTGAGGAAGAAATGATGGAAGAGGAGATGGCTGAAGAAGCTGAGCCTGAGATTCAAGCTGAGGAAGTTGTTCTTCCTGTGTCTGCGAGCTCAAGTGAAGATGAAGAAGGGTCTCCACATGAGCCGGGTGTTGGTGCCAAGGCGGAACCAACACGGGCGGCGGCCGAGGTTGCGATGGCAGAGGCTGAAGTCAGGGTAGCTGATGGTGAAGCGGCCGAAGTTGACACTATTGAGCTTGCTTCTGAGAGTCTGTTGACGGCTGGTGAAATCGATGACAATGAGCTGTGGGACGATTACCTTCTCTATTTGCGCCAGTATAAGGGGCCAGAAATTATTTGGGTTGACGTTGTTGAGCGGCATATTTTGACTGTACTCGATGGCGATGGACGGCCGATTGCCGGTGAAGCAGTTGAAATCTTGGCTGCTGGGCAAGTGGTGCAAAGCTTGGTGACCCATAGTGATGGCTCGATTTTAATCTTTCCGAATACGTTTGACTTAGAGGCTGAGGGGACTGAATTGGAGGCTCGTTTTGTTGAAACAGGTGACTTGATTGCGTTCGAGCTTGGTACCGCTCAACGAGAATGGGAACTTGTTGTCGACTCATATGCCAATCAAAGTCAAGTAAAACTCGATGTTCACTTTTTGATCGACACGACAGGCAGCATGGCTGATGAAATCAATCAGCTACGTGACAATATGATTGCGATCTCGCAACAAATAGATGCACTTCCGGCCGCGCCTGACGTGCGCTATGGCATGACGCTCTATCGTGATCGCGATGATGCTTATCATGTTGAGGTGACCGACTTCACCCCTGATGTCTCTGCATTTGTGGCCGAACTCAATCAAGTTGAGGCTGATGGCGGTGGCGATTATCCAGAGGATCTAAGCCAAGGTTTACTTGAGGCTTTAGCAGTCCCTGAATGGCGGATTGAAAACACGGTGAGCCTCATTTTTCTGATTGCAGACGCACCCCCCCATATCGATTATGCCGATGCTGAGTCGAATTACGCAGAGCAAACTATGGTTGCAGCCGAATCAGGGATCAAAATATTCTCAATCGCTTCAAGTGGCTTAGATTCTCAGGGGGAATATGTTTTTCGGCAGATGGCCCAGATGACTGGCGGCCGGTTTATATTTTTAACCTACGGCGATGAGGGTGCAGGATCAACAGGCGGGGAGACAGATATGACTATTGATGCGGAAGATTTTACCGTTGAAGCTTTAGATGACTTAATTGTGCAAATTATTGAAGAAGAGGTTGGTCTTCAATCGGAACGTTAAAGGTCATTAAAGAAAGTAAATAGCTGGGAAATGCCTTAAGGATCAAGAAGATGAGAAGAAAAAACCTGTTTATAAAAGTCAGTTTGGTGATTACTGTTGCTCTGTTGCTTCTCTTGGCTGCTTGCCAACCTCAGATTGTTGAAGTTGAAGTCACCCGTATTACCGAAGTTATAACAGAAGTTGAAGTAGTTAAAGAGGTCGAGGTTGAAAAAATCATCGAAGTTGAAGTTGAAGCCGAGGTAGCTGCAGAAGAGCCGGCCGCAGAAGAGGCTAGTGCTGATGATGCTTCAGAGGTTGGTGGGATTGAGACAGGGTCTGGCGGAGCTGAAGCCACGGGAAGTGAGGAGGATGACAGCAGCCCCTTTACGCCTACATCGGGTAAGGTGAATTCTGAGCAGCAGGTTGCCCAGAATGTGAGTTGGATTCAATCATCGGGTGTCATTACAGATCCAACGACGGTACGTGTCATCGCGAGTCGTACCGATGATGTTGTTTTGGTCATGTCATATCTAGATGGAGGCATTGAACAGCAGATTATTGTAACCAATCAGATCCGTCGTTTTAGCCAATTGGATTCAGCTGATAATTCTACATATGCCAACCGTATTTATATGGAGATGGAGTTAGTTGATTGGGAGCGGCTTAGCAATGGAATTGAGATTCTGCGCTCAACAAATGTTGCTGATGGCTTAGCCTGTGACTTTTGCGCGGCCGGGGAAGCTGGAGAAACCTATTCGCTAATTATTCAAGATCAAGTTGTTCAATTCCAAATCGATGCAGGTGAGTCGGTCGAAAGTCTAGACGATTTTCTGATTGCAATGCGTGAGCTACTTGAACGATCTAATCAGCGTGCTCAACGTGTTTGGCAACAGACGGAGTAGCCTATTAATCAGTGTAACATCAGTCCTTTTCCAGACTGGAGATTAACATAATTTTCCTGCGTCATTGGTCCTGTCAATCTTTACGCACCTATGGACTCATGCTATACTGCCTCCAGTCAAACTTGTTCAGATTAGACTAGTTTCTCGCTGCCAGAATGATGTATAAACCCCCAAAAATAGACAACTCGTTTAGGGAGAATGCGATCATCATCATCAAAACCCTTAATCTTTATCGAATGAAAAGCGAAAACATTTTTGAACAGATTTGGAAAATATCATGAGTTCAACTACCTGTAAACAGTGTGGAGCGGATAACGCTTCTGATTCAAGAGTCTGTCATCAATGCAAAACAATATTGAAGGTTGGGTCCCACGTTATTTGCTCGTCCTGTTACCATCGCAATCCGCTTCACTTGCTTAATTGTGTTAATTGCGGAATGGGGCTAAATGAAGGGCAAGCTGCAGAATTAACCTCACCTCAAGACCAACTTACTACAAACGCTTCGGGTCCATTGCCTCCAGCTAGCGAGGATAAAGATTTTCGCGATACAAACTGGTTTCAATCTGATTCGTCTCTGGCTGATGAGACGAAAAAGCATAAAATTTGGGATGGAACACAACCCCAAAATGGAGACACAATCCCTGATTGGCTTGAAAACTCCAACTCCTCTACCTCTGACGAAGACGCTACCCGCAAGAATAAAATAATATCGACAGAAATTGAGTCAAATGCAGATAGCGAAGATATTGATATTTTGTCGATTCTTGATCTGCAGCTTGATTCTGAAGAACTTGTGGAGCCTGAGCCGCCACGTCAACTTTCAAAAGATCAGCTTACTCCAACTGACTGGATTAGCGAACTTGTACCACAAGATAGCGAATTACCAACAATGGCCGATATGCTGCCAGAGCCGACACCGATGGACCCAGGAACTGAGATCGAATCTGCAAATGAACCTGATACTGTCATGGATATTCTTTTTGGCGAATCTGAATCTTTAGAAACAGATGATGATAAGCCAGACACCGTTTCGGGCTTAAAACCGGAATTAGAAGAAGCCGAGGGGCCTGAGATTGCTGAACAAGCTACTTTAAGCCCACAACCTCCTTCTACGGGTGAACTAGAAGAGCTAACGATGAACAGTTGGTTAACCGATATCATGTCTGATATGCCGGAAGAAAATGACCAAGATCTAGAAATAGCGAACAATGAAGTGGCTGAAGCCGCAGAAGTTGGGGATGAATTGCCTGATTGGTTAGATTTTTCATCTCCGGCCGAGAGTTCACCCTTTGATCACCCTGAAAGCTTAGAAAATGATACATACTCAGAGCCTAGTGTACTAGAGCCTAATGTAAGTATGGATGCATTTGATAACTCACATGCTGTGATGCAGCCAGCCGTACCCGAAAAATTAGAAGCACCAGATGAGAGCTTGGAAGAAAATAATAAATCGATTGTTGAGGATGACAATGAGGAAAAGGCAAGCAACAAGATGAGCCAAGATAATAATCTTGATCCATGGGATAATGAACTAGAAGACGATTCTCTAGATTGGCTGGCTGATGATCTTGATGATCCCGATGAGCCACAGCCCATTCAAGAGAATGTGGCAAAACAAAAAAACCATTTGCAGACCCGTGATTTATCGCAGACAGATTTGCCTCTTGAATTGACCGAAGATGAAGAAGATGCGGTGAGTGGGGCTGTGCAAGCCGAATTGCCAAACTGGATCAAAGAAATGGCACCTGATGCCAATAATGAGTCAGTTATCATTCCAGATGAAGATAATTTCAAGATGAATGATGATGCATTGTCTGAAATCATCTCAGCTATGGAGTCAGAGCTAAGTCTGGGTCAAGATGATGCTAGTCTAGATGAGGCTGTAGACTTAGAGGAACAACCTGCTCAAGAATCTACTCCAGCCTTCGAAGCTGATGATTCACAAATTTTAGAAACGCTCGTTAGTAAACATACTGAGCCACTACCTAAATTTGATATGTCTGCGCCCGATTTTGAAGAGGTTTCATATTTTCAATCTGATGCAGATATAGAGAGCCCTGAAACTGTTGAAGATTCGGTGGAGATGGAGGCCGAAGAGATTCAAGTTCCTTCTGAAGAAGAACTTTTGTTAGATGCAATTTCAGCGATTGAGTCAGAGGTGAATGATCTTAAAGAAACAAATCATATCCCCGAACTTAACTTGGATGATGATTTAGATTTGCCTGAGTGGTTGCCAACAGATAGTGAGAGTACGTTTGCTGAATCAGCGGCGACTGTAACAACTGATTTGCCCGACTGGTTGCAGAAACCTCAGGTTGAAGATGCTAAGTTGGTTGATCCAGCTGAGTTGGGCTTTTCTGAAGCGACGGTTGAAGAGGTTCATGCTATCTCCCATGACGAACTCCCCTCTAGCCCTGCCGATGAGCTAGATGAGATTATCTCAGAGCACGCGGCCGATGAGCTTAGCCTAGATGTGCCTGCGCATGATGATGACTCCGAAAATAGTGATACCTTGCTTGAGGAACCTCAAGATGAACTAGCTCAGTTTGATTGGGGCGATATTGAAGGCGATTTTGAAACAGTAGCCGAGTTTGACTTGAGTCAAACTGATGATGAGCCTATCGAATCGCTATTTCAGTCTGAAGAATCTGGATTTCTTGATGAATTGATTGCAGAATCAGATGATAGTGAGGCCGCTACGGCCGTAGATGATAGCTTTTTACCTGAAGACGACGCTGAAGAAAGTTCTGATTTTGATTGGCTAGATGGTGAATCGATAGATTCTGAAATATTAGGCCTTGATGATCCGCTGGTAGACGCACAGTTAGAAGGGACAGAAGAGATTGAAGACTTTCTTGAAAATGACCAGACTGATGTGACTATGGACGCTTTTGAAGCGGCCGTTCCAGATGGACAACCCGAACTTGATCTTTTAGAAGAGCCCGCAATTTTGGTTCCTGATCCTGTTTTGGATAGCGAATCGATTCCTGCTGACTTTGAAGATTCAATTTTAGAGGTAGATTCAGCCGTTGACTCTGATGGGGATCAGGCTGAAGACGACATCGATATGTCCGCTTGGGATGAGATGGATGATGCGTTCAGCCCATTGGTTGAGTTCGAAGACGAGACAGATGTCTTTTCGGCGATTCGGGATACACCCCGCATAGAAGAAACAATTTCGGCCGAGTCTCTCGCTGGGTATATCAGTAAACCAGACTGGGAAATTGAACCAGAACCAAGTGAAGAAGTATTGGAGTCAGGCGATGACTTTTTGAGTTCGTTTACAGAAGATGCGCATGATGATGTTGAGCTCCCTTCTTGGGCAAATGAACTTTCGTCTGTAGCGGCGGGGCCTGATAAAACAACAGGAGCTGTTTCCGGCCGCAACCCATTATTTGGAATTGAAAATATCGTCGATGTTGCACCTGTTGTCGCAAATCCGGTACAAGATTTGAAAAATCTGCATGCTCCTCAAATGATGGAACCTGTGGCACACAGAAAACGTGCCCATTTGGCAGCTCAAGCAGCAGGTACTGTTCCAATGAGCGACCCGACCCAACCAGTTGTTGTTCCAAAAGCTCGGCAACGTTATCAGCCACGGTTCAACCCTACCCAGTTTGATGGCAGGCCTAACCAGGAAAAGAAGAAGCGCAGCCGTCAGATAGGCTTTATCGTGGTTGTTGCTGTACTAGCTCTAATGGTGGGTATCGCTTTCGCTATTCCTTATATTCTGTCATTTTTCTCAGGATAAATTTTTTAGCAAAATAGCAACGATTTAAACAAAAAAGGCCGATGTTTCAGTTTAATGAAACATCGGCCTTTTTTGTTTAAAATATATATCGATTTAATTTGATGGCAAACCCTCAAGATGCATAGATTTTTACTGGTTAGGCTACAGGTTCAGGTGCTTCGGGTTCTTCAGAGGAAATACCTGCCATTTCAGATTTTAATAACTCGGCCTCGTCAGCTAATGTCCCAAGTACCCCGTTAACAAATCGAGGAGCACTGTCAGAGCCATAAGTCTTCGCAAGCTCTACCGCTTCATTGATAGCCACTTTTACCGGTGTTTCACCATCAACCAAGAATTCATAAATAGCAATCCGAAGGATGTTCCTATCAATAATAGCCATTTGATCTAGGGGCCATTCTGGAGCATATCGAGAAATAATGCGATCCATTTTTTCCTGATAGTTGACAATGCCTTGGATAATTGCTCTAGCGAACTCAGCACCGGTTGTTTCCATTTGCTGTTCCGACAGACGTCTAGCCAAAGTTGGTAGAGCTGCATGCTCTGCAAGGTCAAATTCGTAGAGGACTTCTAATGCCAGTCTTCGGGCTCTTCTGCGAGTTCTCATTAGCTTTTCCTGACTCCTGATAAAGCCCCTGGATATCGATAAATATTATTTAGAATTCTCATCATTGTTAAAAGTGATGTCCTCAACGTGAACATCTACAGATTTTGTTTTGACACCAATAATTTGATCAACTGCATCAGATGCTGCAATCTGAATAGCCTTTGCAGTTTCCATCATATTGGAATTTTGCTGCAAAACAACATGAATATCGATTTTTAACCCATCTTCAGTCTGGGTTAAAGTCACGCCGTCTCTACCTTGACCGCGCCGAAAGATTCCTGTAGATGGAGAAATCATAGAGGCAACGTTTGGCACACTTTGAGTTGCTTGACGAACAACTGTCATCATCACCTCTGGTGCCACAATAATTTGACCATGATTTATCGGATTGTTAGTGTTCACTAGCATAGGATAACACAAAAAAGGGTACTAATTTCCCAAAAAATAATAATTTAAGACGAATGTACTACTAAATATAAATTAAAGCAGGTAAATTTCCCTTTTTAAAAGAAAATTTTATCAAAAGTTGCGTGCTACATGGCTATCCCGCCATCGACGCGTAATGTTTCTCCAGTGATAAATGATGCACGATCAGAGGCAAGAAAAGTAACTGCATATGCAATTTCTTCTGGTTTTCCCATGCGGCCGAGAGGGGTATTTCCCATAATCCACTCGACTCTGGTCTCATCTAAAACAGATGTCAGGTCTGTGGGTATAAATCCAGGAGCGATACAGTTTACAGTGATTTGGCGGACACCTAGCTCTTTGGCTAGAGCTTTGCTGAAGCCGATCATGCCAGCCTTTGAAGCTGAATAGTTTGATTGACCTGGTAGACCAATGATGCCAGAAACTGAGCTAATATTGATGATACGGCCGCCTTGTTTACGTCGTACCATCGGTCTAGCAACCGCTTTTGACATATTGAAAGCACTTTTTAAGTTGATGTTTATGACATCGTCCCATTGTGCTTCCTTCATCGTCATTAAAAGTGTGTCTTTCGTTGTACCCGCATTGTTGACTAGGATATCAATCTGACCAAATTTCTCTGTTGCTGCTTTTGCTAAAGCTTGGGCTTGTTCGAAGTTACTGACATCAGCTTGTACTGCAATCGCTTCACTGCCTAATGCTTCAATAGCACTGACCGCTTCGTTGGCAGCTTCTGCATTGCTATTGTAGTTAACGACAACCTTTGCACCATTTTTAGCTAAATCTTCAGCAATAGCTCGGCCGATCCCGCGAGACCCTCCGGTAACAATTGCAACTTTTCCTTCTAGCATCATTTTCCTTTTTCCTCTTTTTTAGAAGCAAGGCTTAGGCAAACTTCTTACGTGCTACTTTACGATCGATACGCTTCATTAGGCTCTTTAGCACATCACCTGAACCTACTTCATAAATTTCAGTTACCCCTTTGGTAACAAGGTACTGCATTGATTCTGTCCAACGAACCGACCCTGTTAGCTGAGCCTGAAGCTCAGCACGAATTTCGTCTGAAGTAGTCAGAGGTGCAGCTGTTGTATTGCCAATAACGGGTACAGATGGTGTGTGAATCGAGACGGATTCAAGAGCGGTTGAGAATTCAATTGCAGCTGGAGCCATTAACGATGAATGCGCTGCGATTGTGATTGCAATCGGGACGACTTTGCGTGCACCCATTTCTTGCATAAGCACACCAGCCCGCTCAACCGCATCCGGCTCACCTGAAATAACAATTTGCCCTGGGCAATTATCATTGGCCAACTGGACTTGTTTGTTTGTCTCGGCCGCTGCTTTTTCGCAAGCTATAGTCACTTGTTCAGTCTTTAGGCCAATCACGGCTGCCATGCCACCGGGGAATTTTTCACCGGCTGCTTTCATTAGCTCCCCGCGTGTTCGAACTAACCTTAAGCCTTCTTCAAATGAAATGGCACCGGATGCACATAGAGCACTGAGTTCACCCAAGCTATGTCCGGCCATAAAGTCAGCTGCTGGAACGTCGCCAGCTTCTTGGCCAGCTTTGAGGATCGCCATGCTTGTTACGAACAGCGCTGGCTGTTGGTTTACCGTATCAGTTAGCGTATCTTGTGGCCCATTAAAGCAAATATCAGATAGTGCAAAGCCAAGAATGTCATCGGCCTGCATGAAGATGTCACGAGCGGCCGAACTTTTTTCATATGCTTCTTGACCCATGCCAATGGCATGAGAGCCTTGGCCAGGAAAAAGGTATGCGATCATTTCTAGTAACTTGTGTTGAGTGATAAGTAGAATGACAATAACTACTAATCACTGATTGAAAATTATGCAAAAAAAAAGACTGGTGTCCGGTCAAAAATTCGGCCGGGTGCCAGTCTTCATCAATCTGACAAAGCGTTTATGCTTCGTCGAGTCCGAGCAATTTACGCCCTTTTGCAGTTGCAGCTGCACGGCGTAAGCGATGCGGAATCATCATATCATCTGCATCTGCACATGAAAATAATTGGGGTTTAGTCAAATTGTCATGTGTACGGCGACGGCCGCGGCGTGCTTTTGAAATTTTTCTCTTGGGTAATGCACCCATAATTGTATCCTCACTGTTATTCAGCACTTGGCTGATCAAACTCAAATTTTTTTTAAAGCTTGGCGCAACTGCACCATAGCGACTTGGAATTATAGCTTTTCACTCTTTTGTGTCAAGACATTAAATTGTCCACCAATCGAATTCGAGAGAACCAATATATTATGACAATATCTATAATGCTTACGAGGCCAAAGACGCATTATAAATAAGGGTATTGTATTTGAAAATTATACTTTTATAATCGATTTTCTAGCGTGAAAGGTATAATTTCGTAACCTTGGATCATCAGGATTAGTAGAGTTTGGTCATACTAATCAAGCCTGATTGAACTAAAATAGAGTGTAATGATCCAGTAACCGGGTCCTAGATACTCAAGCTGAGAATCGGTCTCAATCATATTAATCTTTAAAAGTCAGATAAGACTTTATCAAATTAAAAGTAGAGTAGAACAATGTTTTCCTTATTCAACAAACAAGTAGACCCTGTAGAACGTTCGGCCGAAGAGCAGCAAAAAGTTGATGCTCAAACTGCGAAATTGAAGCTGTATCACTTTCAAGCATGCCCTTACTGTGCTCGAGTACGCTCACAAATTGAGGCGCTCTCTCTAAATCTCGAAGATCGTGATATTCGCAAGGATATGAGCCATCGTGAAGCGTTAATTGCAGGTGGCGGCAAGCCACAGGTGCCTGCGTTGCGCATCGAAGGTGAAGATGGTTCAGTCCAGTGGATGTACGAATCAAGCGACATTATGCAGTATTTAGATGCTAAATTTGCCGCATAATCTTTCATCACTAAGAATAAAAAAGAGGTAGGCAAGTTAATCACTTGTCTACCTCTTTTTTGTTGTTTGAACTTTCGTTATTTAGATTTATTCGATCGTAACACGGAGTAAATATCCTGTGCCTGCACCGGGAGTCGTCAGAGTGATGGTGTAATCACCCTCGGCCGGGAGTTCGCCCGTCCACGTTGGACTGTCTGTTGTGACCGACCCTATCCCTGAATTGTCAGGCGATATGATAGCAAAGGCCACATCGCTGTTGGGTGAAATGACTTCAACCGTCATCGTTTGGCCTGCACCAGCCCCCAGCGAATAAACAATCTTCTCACCAGAGCCAACATACCCATCAACCTCACCAGACACTGTTCCGGGTGCAAACTGAATACGAATAGGCTCAGCACTGTCTTGCTGGGTTGTGAGCGTTGTGCCAACCGGGTGAACGACAAACTGCATGCCTGCACCTCGGCCGCTAACTTCGGGATGATAGAACTGCTCAGCCTGTGGCGGAATCACATTGAACGTGCCCGGTGTAGCTGCTCGGGCCAAGTAAACGTACTCGTACGTCCCTTTCGGTAGATAGCGGGCCGACAGTTCAACCTTTTCGTCACGTAGCTGAGCATGTTGGAAATACCACCAGCCAAAGCCGCGCGAATAATAGTTGTAGTAATTTGGCTCAAAGTCAGTGCGCTGCCCACCTTGTTCTGTATTGATTAGGTCGCTTTGAACGGAGGTTTCAAGCGATGTGTCAATCGGTTCAAGTCCGGCCGGAAGCCAGTCAGCGATGCCAACATAGTGCAAATAGCGGGGAGCAACGATGCTTAAGCGCACCATGACCGTGTCACCTACAACCGCTTCGGTAATCGGCTGAGTCGGATCATCAGGGTTAAAATAGCTGCGGCTGATAACAATGCCATCGTCCCGAGCCTGAATCTCTTCAACAGGCAGACCCACTTTCATATATGCGGTGTAATACAGATTGCCTTCGCCTGCTGTCCGGCCGATGGCGAGCCTGTTTAGCTCGTCTTGGCTTAACTCTGTGATGTCGCGCACAATTTCTGTTGTGTCACGTAGTGTTTCAGGTGCGCCAGAGCCTTGGCCGATGAGTTCACCGTTTAAGGCAACTTCAAAGTCGTAATTGGCGTTTAACTCACCCGACTCAATCATCCAATCGGTTAATGCCATGATCGCCCATGCGGTGGTTTGCGTGCCACCCCAGCGGCCGTTGGTGCGATGGTTCATGAGCCAGCGGACACTGTTCGCAACGAGCGGATTTTCAGAATCGAGCTGGGCCATCGTCCCCATCACAATTGCGGTGGTGCGGGTGTCGGTATTCCAGTTCCAATAATCGTTACCGCCTGACTCTTCCCAGTGGGTGCCGGTGGCTGAAAAGACAGCGGCTGAGGTGAAGTCGGCCGTCAGCGTTACTAATCGAGGATCTTCTGGGTCAACCAGGTGCAAGGCACGAGCGAGATAAGCTCGGGCATACAGATCCATATTTTCTCGTTGTTCAAACAACTCTTCAACCAAGTTTGGATCAGGCTGACCACCCTGTGTCATCACGTAGACAACAAACGCTTGGCGATTAAATTTCGGCCGAGCATTTAGCCCATCTGCCCGATCAACCTTTTGGCGCAAATAATTCAGACCATTGGTGATGACTTCCGGCCGAACGTTATAACCTGCATCTTGAGCCTCAATCAGGCTTAAAATGACATAGCTAGCGACTAGGGTGTTGGTTTCACTACGGGGATTGTCCCACCATGACCAGCCACCGTTCGGCCGTTGGCGAGCATAAATCTTTTGCAAAGCGACATTGACCTGAGCATCGAGATTGGCTTTTAGTTCCGGGTCACTAACCCCTGCTTCAATCATCGCTTTTGTAGTAAGCACATTTGGTAAAAATCTCGAAACGACTTGCTCTGTACACTCATATTCGTAATGTTCTAAATAATCGAGCCCGGTTGTCATGGCGGCCGCCAGTGAAGGAGCCAGCTCAATGGTTACATTGCCTTGAGTGGGAATATAGTCATTTTCGTCGTAGACAGGCAGTCCAATCGACTCGACAATCACGCCGCCCTCTAGCATTTGCCCAGAGGTGCCAACTGTTTCAAAGACTTCGTATTTGTAGACAGGAATCCCCTGATTATCGAGGGTGCCTAGAGTCGGCCGGGATGCGTCAGAGAAGCCGCCTCCTTCTGCTTGAAAGATTAGATCAACGCGATCTGTGTCTTGCACTGTGGCTTGCCAACTGACAAACGCCTGCCCTTCAGCCGCGATTTCGACCGTTTGTGCTGCGCCATTTGCTAAATCTAAGCCGACGGCTGAAACAGATACATTGGCTGAAATCGGGCTATCGGTCGTGTTGCGCACGACGGTGCCGATCGTAAGCTGATCGCCTATGACGAAGAAGCGGGGTGTTTGAGGGCTAACTAAGAGCGGCCGGGTGCTGACAATATCATTCGTCGCTTGGCCCACTTTGGTGTCGGCCGTAATCGCACGAGCGTCTAAGCGCCACGTGGTTAGATTGTCGGGGAGGGTGACTTCGGCCTTGGCTTTGCCATTGGCGTCTGTATTGATGACGGCCGACCAAAACGCCGTATCTTTAAAGATTTCACGAACAGAGGTGATTCCCTCAGCTCCAAATCCACCACCACCCCCTTTGGCTTCGTCTTCAACTTCAGCATTGAAGCTGTCCATCTCTTTAGTTAGTAATAGGGCGGTAGCCACACTCAAACTACGTTCTGAGTAGAAGTAGTCGAGCAGGGTTGGGATCGCTTCTTTTTTGAGCGAAAGAACCGCTAAGTCAACAAGTGCCAGAGAGAGTTCTGCTTCGACCGGCGCACCATTGGCATCGGTCACAGTAATGTCATACGTAACTGTATCGCGCGGCCCTAGCTTGGTTTGGTCAGGAACAATCTCGATATTGAGCTCTTGCTGCTCACGGTCCACAGTGAACTGCGCATAGCCAACCTTGAAGTCGGGATGATCGCTAAACTCATCAATTCCTTTCATTACTATGACCGACACGTAGACGTTGGGAGCCATTTTTGCGGTAATTGGCAATTCATAAATGGTGCTATTGCTGGTTAATGGGATGACTTCGCTTTCGTAGATGGCGCCGCGCTCAACGGTGATCAGAGCGTATGACAGCCCTTGGAAAGGGGATGCGATCAGCAGCTTGGCGGTGTCGCCTGGAGAGTACTTATCTCCATCTGGGATGAGCTCAAAGCTGTGGTCGTTGATTCTGCGCCACGGCACATAGTCATTTCCAGACACCCAGAAGAAGGTTGAAGTTGTAATTTCTTTGCCGTTGGCATCTGTGGTACGAGCATAAGCCCGATAGGTGCCACCTTCGGTCGGGATGAATTCAGCCAAGCCTCGGCCGTTTTCATCCATGGTCACCCCTGAAACTTCGGCAACAGGGACTTCTTCAACCGTTGATGTCCAGACCAAGTTCCCGTTCCCGTCATCTTCTTGCACGCTGAACCAGTTGCGTTTGACGACTTCAACATCAACGGTGGCTCCCGGAATGATTTGGCTATCCAGATCAATGACGATGAGTTCAAGCCCCATTGGTTCATCAACAATGCCGATATATTGGGCCGACTTGATCCCGGCGTATTGTGATCCGGGGTGAATGGTGTAGGTTGTGCGGCCGGCTACGACGTTTCCAGCTAGATCGGTTACAACCGCTTCGAGCGTCATACGGCGGGTGCCGACGGTGCTCTCAAGTTCGGCCGGTAGGTCAAGCGCATATTCGCCAGAACCGTTGGTGGTCCCTTTGCCATCTGCGATTAACGAGCCACGGTTGTAATCATCATACGGATCAAAATAGAAGCGACGATCACGCTCGGCCGTGTTAAAGCTGTATCTTGATAGATTTGGGTCGCTTGGTTGGAAGGTGGTGTTTTGGGCTGTGAGATTCCATGTGAGCGTACTGTTTGAAACGCCACCACCTGAAAAAAACTCCGCTTTGATATTGGCCAATAGCGTGTCCCCATCAACTACATTGGCGGCCGATTCTTCGACGGTGACTTGGAACGTGGGTTTACGGTATTCGGCTACGGCAAATGTACCAGAGCCGACCCATTCACGATTGTTCCCTTTACCTTGGGATATCTGGATTGAGTAGTCGCCTAGCACCGCTTCGCTATCGAGCTCAATCTCCAGCTCGAAACTACCCATGCTGTTGGGTGTCACCTGCTGGCGGAGGAGTTCTCCTTCAAAGCTGTAAATTTCCAGCCATAAATCTTCAATATCAACCGGAATGGCATAGTTTAGGTCATTGTCCTGTCTAATAATCCCTTTGATGAAAACAGTTTGATCTGGACGATACAGCGGCCGGTCGGTGTAAATGTAGCCGCGTAAGTTGTTGTTGCTGCTGTAATAGTCGGCCCGAATGCCGAAGTCCCATGGTGAAACCCCTTCGTTCCAATTGGTGATAGCAGCGGCCGTAGTCGAGTCTGAATTGACGATGGCGTAGTATGTCGCCCCCCAGCCTGTTTCAAGCTCAAGCCCATTCATGTTGGCGATGCCGTCAGCATCGGTGGTCGCTTGGCTCACTACTTCAAAATCTTCGTTATATAGGATGACTTCTTGTCCGCTGATCGGTGCACCGGTGTCAAGCGACGTCAACCACGCAAATGCTTCATTGGCGGTTGTTTTAAGCGTTAGGTTGCCGTTGGCGATAATAATCGGCCGGGCATCGTTGTGCCGTTGGCCACGTTTTGGAATGCTGGATGAATTTAAAGTGAGGTAGTAAAAGCCGGGCGGGTGCATGTTCCCATTTGGGTCTTTTAATTCAAATCTTTCATATTTTGTTATGTTCGATCCCGGCTCACCCGATCCTGTTTCAAACTGTAAAAAGTTGTCATCTTCTGGGTTGTGGCTGTTGATGTTGTAATCATTGACAAGTTTGAAAAAGTCGCTGAATTCGTTGAACTCATAAACATTGAACTGAAAGTCTGCTGCATTGACATGGCGCACCCAAGCGTCTGAACTGCCATTGTAGCGATAGAGAGCAAACGGGTAGTTCATTTCAAGCGACACAAACGGCCGACGATCTGGAGTGGTAAAGCTCAGATTGATCGTTTCATTTAGCACATTGCCATATGGATCAGCCATGCCTGGCAAAATTGTGACATTGTAGGTTGTGGCGGGTGATAGCCCCCAAAAGCTGATTGACCTGCGCCAGCGGTTGTACTGGCCGTTTGGATCGCCCGTAATAGGCGGGTCGATTAGGACTTTGCCATCTAGTGAATCAGGGTCCATTTCCGTATCGAAAAAGATGTCGAAGCCGGATGAATATTCTGTTTGCGTGCCATTATTAGATGGATTTGTGCGCTCGATTCCGGGGAAGCCAACGGTGTTAACCTGTAGGGTGCGCCCTTGACGCAGTTGCCCTTTGGCGGCCGAAAGTGCACTGTCATCCACTGTGAAAAAGTAAGACGAGGCAAGCTCTAAATCTTGCGTTGGGGTAATCGTGACGGCGGTTTTGATTTCGTTCCAGCTAAATTCAAGAGGTGTACTTGCTTGTGTATCACCTTGAATCAGCGTGATTGCACTTTGGGTCGCGGCCTCGTCCATAGGCTGATTAAACGTCACCAAAAAGGGCTGGCGATCTGGTGGAAAATCATCATACCGGTCGCTAACCCAGCGGGATAAGCCGGGCAAAGTTAAGTTTGATAAGGTGGGTGCGGTGACGCCAAAGCTCCAGCTAAAGTCGGCCGGAAGCTGCGCACCAGATGCGCTGACCTCATTAACGATGTCGGCTGAGACAGTTACATCGTAGGTCGCTCGCCCAACGAGTGGGATGCTGGGGCGCCAAATATAGACAGATGTGTTGATCCATTCTCCGGTGCCGGGCGTTTCGGGAAAGATGGTAATCGGTGAGGGGAGGGTGTCCTGCACTTCGGCATTGACTAGAGGTACAACCGGTCGGCTAAAAATGACGGTGATTGCACTGTCTGACGCGACATTGGTTGCGTTAGCGGCCGGAGATACTGAGCTCACTTCTAGGTCGCCAATGGTAAAAAGATTCAGGGAAATGGCTTCAAGAAGAGTCATGCCGCTGGCGGCCGTGGCCGTGTCGGCCAAAATGACGTTGTATTGGCTGCCGGTGGTGAGTACGGTTTCTGGGGTAAAGCGTAAAACGCGCGGTTGCGGCCAATCGATCTGACCTGAAATGGCGGCACCATCCGCATCAACAAAGGTGAATGCACCACTGGTGCTGGTGGGCTCCATCGGTTGGTCAAAATAAAGTTCGATCGGTTCGCCCAAGCCTAAGGTGTCAGCCCCGGCCGGATTGCGGCCGATAAGGCGTGGAGCCGGGTCAGCACCGTCACTGGTGTTGGTAAGAATGGCGGCTGCAGCTAGAGGAGTTGGAGATGGTTCTGCTGTTGGTGTCGGTGGGAGTGAATCGGTTGCTGTTGCTTCCGCTGTTGCGGCGTCTTGATTTTCACCAGCAATAATTGGAGCGGTTGTAGTGGACTCAGGCTCCTCGCCTCCTTCTGGGGCGAAATAACCACACGAGGTAATTGCTTGTACAAAAATAATGACGATGATCAGGGCAAAGGCTTTTGACCATTTTTTCATTCGAACTTTCTCCAGTCTGGAATCTTTTTAATTCAGTATAAAAAATAAGGTTGAATCAGTAAGATTATACTTTAAAGAGGCATGAGAATTTGCGCTGATTGAAAAATCTACGGCTTCTGTACGCTTAGGCTACTATGCAAATGGGCTAATTTCTGAAATGAATTTATCGATAGCAAGTGATGGGCTATTTGGGGTGAATCTTTTTAAGCAATTGATCTCTTTCACTCTTAGATAAAAAGGCGATGTCTAACGCATTTTGCTGAGCTTGATGGATATCAGCCGTTGTCAGGCCAGCTTGAGGTGCTGCGATGTTAAATTCATGAGGCAGATCGATAGCGCTGATCCCTGGATCATCACTGTTAATCGTCGCTTTTACCCCGTAATCTAATAACTGTTTGAGTGGATGGCTCGCATAATTAGACACCACACTGGTTTGGAGATTACTGGTTAGGTTGACTTCCAGCCCTATTTTGTGCTGAACCAAATAATCGAGTAAAGCTTCGTCCTCAACTGCTCGCATACCATGTCCGATGCGGGTTGCCCCCAGATCATTAATCGCTTGCCAAATACTTTCAGCTCCGGTGGCTTCCCCTGCATGCACGGTAATTTGCCAGCCCGCATCACGCCCTTGCTTAAAGTGTGAAATAAATAGCTCTCCAGGGAAATTTATTTCGTCCCCAGCTAAATCAAGCGCGACAATATGATCGCGCTGTGTGAGCAATGCGTCTAACTCTTTTTGGCCCTTGTCTGCACCAAAGGTGCGGCTGATTATTCCAATTAAATTGACTGAAATGTCTGCATCGCGAGCGGCCGCCTGTACCCCTGCAACAACTGCTTCAGTGACACCTACCGGGTCCAGCTGATGGGCTAAGGCCATAAACCACGGGCTAAAACGGAGTTCAATGTAGTCAATCCCCTCATTTCTAGCATCGATGACATTTTCATAGGCGATTCGATAGCAGGCTTCGTAATCGACCAAAATAATCGTTTGCCATTTGAACTTTTCAAAAAATGCGAGCAGCCCCGGCTGTGGTTCAGAGACTTGCACAAATGGTCTTAAGAGCTCTAATTCAAAAGCTGGTAGCGGCTGATTATGCTGGATGCCCAGTTCTAAGATTGTCTCAATGCGTACACTTCCATCTAAATGACGATGTAAATCAATAAACGGAAGGTGTGGGTTAATTTGGGTCAAGCGTGTTTCCTCATAGTCAGCTATTTTTGCTGGGTAGGCATAGGCGATTCAAATCGAATCAATAAATAAGGTAAATGAAAACATGAAAAGTGCAAAATCAATTAGCGAAGTTGTCACAAATGGTTTGTGTATAGGGTGTGGCTTGTGTGAGGCGGTAACGAACGGCCGCATCAAAATGGAAATGACCGACTATGGCAGCTTAAGGCCAACCCCGGTCGACCGATTTACCGCTGAAGAAGAAGAGCAACTTCTTCAAGCTTGCCCTGGGGTTGTTGCAGAACCACGCATTCAAACAGATGTATATGCGGACCCGATTTGGGGTGCATATTCAACCATGCGTTATGCGTGGGCTGGCGATGCTGATTTGCGTTTTAGAGCAGCAACCGGAGGGGTGCTGACCGCCTTGGGAGTGCATTTGTTGAAATCTGGCAAAGCGAAATTTGTTTTGCACGTTGGCGTTGATCCTGAACGGCCGATGCGAAATCGGTGGGTAATGAGTGAATCGGTTGCTGATGTGATTACAAATTCAGGGTCACGTTACAGCCCAACTTCTCCGCTAGCAGGTTTAAAGATCGCTTTGGACCGAAACGAACCGTTTGCAGTCATTGCTAAGCCTTGTGATGTCGGGGCGATTCATCGGTTTTCTAAAGTTGATTCTCGTATAGATGAGCTGTGTATTGCACGGCTAGTTATGGTTTGTGGGGGGCAATCGCGTCATAAAAAATCAAAAGAAGTTTTGGAAGAGTATGGGGTGACTGAAGATGAGGTCACGTTGTTTCGCTATCGCGGGTATGGCAATCCCGGCCGGACTCGTATCGAGACCGAAGACGGCCGTGCGTTTGAGAAAACCTATCAAGAGCTGTGGGAAGATGAAGCCAGTTGGGAATTAGAGACACGGTGTAAGTTTTGCCCCGATGCGTTGGGAGAAGCGGCCGACGTTTCAGCGGCCGATGTTTGGCCAGGGGGTGGACCTACAGGGGAAGATGCCGGGTTTAATGGCATCATCGTACGGTCACCAGTAGGGGAATCTTTGGTAACTTCGGCTGTCGCGGCCGGTGATCTCGTGTTGGGAGATTTAATTACCCCCAGCGAATTTAATGATTTTCAACCCCATCAAGTTCGCAAAAAAGAAGCACTTTCGGCCAGATTTAGTGGGTTGGTTGAAGCTGGTTTATCGGCCATAGAGACGCCTGGCCTGCGACTTGATGAGTTGGGGAATAGGCTTGATCCTGATAGGCGGCAAGCTCAAATTGACGGGACGAAACGGCGTGCAGGAGAAGGGCGAGTTGGTGAACCGTTGCCAAAAAAAAATTAGATGGGCTCCCCCCAAAATGCTAAGCGGACTGCATAGGTTGTGCAGGTTGAACGACTTTTTCGAAGATAAAATTAACAACGTCGTCAAAGGTGTTGAGATCGATGATTTTTTCAAATCCAACGTTTAATTCCCATTTGTCATCGATCTCGTTCAAAATCTCGATGCGCGTCATGGAGTCAAATAGGTCGTTGAGTGGTTGGTTGTCTGCAAATTCGTGCTCATCGCACAGGCTGCATTCTTTAAAAATTTCTACTAATTCAGTTCGTACTTCATGTTTTGTACTCATCATGTTTCTCCTGAGCCAAATTTGGTCTCGCTAGCAGCCGATAGGGCCATCTAAATAGTATTGTTCGTTATCAACATAGTTCTTAAGATGGTTTAAAAAGATCTAAGAACTTAAGAACTATTGAGGTTGTTTATTTTTGTAAACTGCCTAAAACTAGACTGACGTTAATTCCGCCAAAGGCGAAAGTGTTAATCAGGATATTTTTGATGTTTGACCTTTTTTCTCCGGCCGTTAATATCTTTAAATCGATGCCTGCTTCTAGCTCTTCTAAATTAGGGACTGGATACACATAGCCGTCTGATAAAGAGCCGAGGGCGGCCGCAATTGACATCGGCCCTGATGCTCCCATCGTATGGCCCAACATCGATTTAAGGGCGCAAACGGGCGTTTTTTGCAGATGTTCACCAAAGACCGCATCCATCGCTTCGTATTCGATGGTGTCATTGGCCCGAGTGCCGGTGGCGTGTGGAAAGATTAGGTCGATCTCGTCCGGCCGCAGGCCAGCATGAGCAAGCGCTGTCTGCATACAGGCGATCTCCCCGGCCGGATTTGGCTTCACGAGGTCAAGGCTGTCTGAATTTTGAAAAACAGCTTTGATTTCGGCTAAAATCGTGGCGCCACGAGCTTTGGCACTTTCAAGGCTTTCTAGAACGATAGAGACGACACCATCCCCCAAAACAATGCCGGACCGTGACTGGTCAAACGGCCGACAGCCTAACTCTGGGGTTGCCCCTTGGCTAGTGACCCGCATGCGCTCCCATGCCATCAACAGAGTCTCACACACAACTAAATCGCTACCCCCAGTAATCATCATATCCTGTGCACCTGATTGAATCAGCCGCATGCTGTCTCGAATCGCGGTAAAGCCGGACGAGCAGGCGGAGCTAACGCTTGACACGATGCCTTGAAACCCATAGCTGATGGCGATGCGGGTGGCAGGGGCACTACTCATATTTTTTGGAATCGTGAGCGTTGCCATTTTTTTCCCGTGCCGATAAAAATCTTGATAGGTCTTCTCGAGGTCGTATAAATTATGGAATCCTGAACCAACAATCACCCCACACTTTGCCTTGTCGAGTTCGGCCGGATTTAGGCCGCTCTGGGCTACCGCTTGCTGAGCTGCGAAGAGGGTTACGGCTGACAAGAGGCTGCTGTTCTTTTGATCGATTCGGTTTTTCCAAGTAGGTTCGGGCAAGGGCCACAGCTGGGCTGCATAAGTTGCTTTGACTTCGGACAGGTCAACGTTGTCTTGAATCGGCCGGATACCCATCTCGCCATTAAACAAGCGTTGGCAATATTCTTCGGCCGTGTTGCCAAGAGGAGAGGCGATTCCAAGGCCGGTAATCACCACACGTTTTTTTGATTTAACAGAAACAGTCATTGTTTGGTCTGAGTTGCACTTGAGTCGCTGATTGTTAGTTGGTTTATTTAGTACCCTAAAGCTTACAAAATCTTGCAGAATAAATGGTGATTCTGAGCGTCTAAAATGGTGACGACGGTACTATTTAAATTCAATCTGCCCGAATGAATTCCCTTTTTAGACTAATGGCTTTTTACACCTTAAATGAAAAGTAAATTACACTGACATGCTTAATTTGTGAGAAGAAGTCGTTAAAAAAACTGTAAGGTTGGCCGTAAGACAACATTGAAAGATTGGCTGTTATAAGCCTTGAACGCTTAAAGGATTAAATGCGCTCTGAATTAAACAAACTCCTATTTAGGCTGGCTCGAAGCGATATAGCTGGCTATTTCATCGGGTTGAGTTTTCACTACCTATCGTTCCTAATTCCTGTGACAAAGGTTGTTTCAAATGAATGGGTTCTGTCGTTTGATCATCCGAAGCCATTTTGGGAACAGCACTTTTTGATCGTGCCGAAAAGAAGGATCTCAACGTTAATGTCGCTTGATTTGCAACAACCGGCCGATCAGGAGTTAGTTCAAGCGATTCTGTTGGCAGCCAAAGAAACGGCTAGCTTGGTTGGGATGCAGGGTTATACGGTTGTGGTGAATGGGGAAAGCTACCAAGATGTGCCGCAGCTACATTTTCATGTGGCGGCCGGTAAAGATGAAAATGGTAAGCTTGAAAGCAATAAGCGTCCGGAATTTGGGGAGCTGTCAAACGTTTCTAACTCCACCAACTTTTGGGCCGTTCATGCTGATGAAGTGGTCGATAATCGATTTAGAAAAGTTTTTACGGGTCGAGAAACGTTTGATTTGGAAGATGGGGCGGCCGAAATTTGCGATTTATTCTGCCTGATACACGACTCGGTTTCTAAAGTGAAATTTGCAGGTTTTTCAGTCCGAATCATCCCAAGTGAACATGAATTGGAAGAAAGTATGATTGCGATATTGGCTGGTGAGTTGATTTTATAAGCAAAATCCAACCATAACGTAAAGATGCTTTGAATCAGCCGTTACTATTTGCTATACTTTCCGGCCGTTACTTTATAAACTATCTAAAGACCTGATGCGCCTGTCGTTTCAAAAACGAGGCGCATTTTTTGTGTCTTTAAGTAGATCAAAGAAGTAACGAATTAGGTCAGTTACAGTACTTAGGAGTAATTCGCATGAAATATAATGGACCAAAGGTCAGACTATCGCGCCGGTTAGGAGTCCCCCTAACAAACAAAGCTGCGAAAGTCATGGAAAAGAAGCCGTATCCACCAGGACAACATGGACCGGCAAAACAGTTTCGTCGTGGACGTCAGTCTGCTTACGAGCGTCAGTTGCTCGAAAAACAACGTTTGCGTGCTCAATATAATATCCACGAGCGCCAAATGCGGAACTATTATAAAAAAGCGGTAGCAAAAGCAGGCAATACGGTTGATAACTTGGTTGGATTGCTTGAGTCACGTTTAGACGCTGCGGTTTTCCGCGGTGGGCTAGCTCCGACTATCTTTGCTTCTCGCCAGATCGTTTCTCACGGTCACATCCAAGTCAACGGCAAACGGGTTAACATCGCTTCTTACATTGTAAGCCCTGGCGATGTCGTTTCTGTTCGTCAAAAGAGCATGCGTATGAACATGTTCTTAGAAGCGGCCGAAAGCGCATACTATCCGCCTGACTACATTTCACTCAACAAAGAACAACTAACGTTTTCTTTGCAATACGTTCCAAAAAGGCATGAAGTGCCAGTTGTCTGCGAAGTACCGCAGGTAATTGAGTACTATTCAAGATAATTTTTAGAGATAG
This sequence comes from Anaerolineae bacterium, assembly GCA_045105475.1. Taxonomy (GTDB): domain Bacteria; phylum Chloroflexota; class Anaerolineae; order Promineifilales; family Promineifilaceae; genus WTJY01. Next base: position 6,490 of record JBGCDP010000147.1, on the reverse strand, counting down.
ACTGCTTCATCTTCAGGTGAACGCTCTGTTTCAAAGAAATTTCATTGCCGGGTGGTTGAACGAAGTTCAACTAAAGTTAAATTTATTTAACATAGCCCCCTTTTACACAACTTACTGACCTAATTTTAAAAGCCCCCGCACTGCGGGGGCTTTTTTGTTGTCTGTTTTTGGTCATCTGGCAAGTGTCGGCCGGATTTGACAGCTTTTTGTTTAATCTGCAATTGCTCATCCTCGCTCATACGTATAAAATTTTCTCATTGCCCGATATCAGCCCAATGCACTCTCACCGCCTCTGCCCTACAGCTGAATAGATTGGGACCCTAATTATTTTAAGTAAATATAAATTGGGATAGCCTACAAACAAATAGGAGACAATAAAAATGGACGACATGGATTTAGAACTACCTGACGATGTGCAAGATTTTTCGCATATGTCCAATGAAGACGAACTTGATATTTTATCGCGATCGATGCTTAAGCCGAACTCAAAAGTTATCAAAGAAATTGAGACTGAAGATGAAGCGGCTTCTGATACATTAGCGATTATCGACGACTCGATGTCAGCGATGGCGATTTTTGATAAGTTGACGCAAATCAATCAGCTTCTAGACCATGGGATTGTGGCTGAATTGATGAAGTTGGGTCAGGCCGTTGTCCATATTCGCATGAAGGGGCATGGGTCATTGTCTAAAACACAGCCGCGCCGTTTACAAAAAACGTGGGATAAGCTAAGTAAAGAAGGGTCATTGGGAACCTATGTGGGGACAGGATGGGTGTTTGGTTCAGAGCGTAAGGTGATGATGACCAATAACCATGTTTTGCCTCTAATTGATGCGGCCAAAACAGCCAACGTTTACTTTGAATATGTTAAAGACTTTCGATCCGGCCGGAAATCGAGCAAAAAGATTGTCAAACTGGCTCCAGAAAAACTGTTTTTTACGAGCCCGGCTTTAAAATTCAACGGACTCGATTACACAGCTGTCGCTTTTGAGGAAGTTTCTGACGAAGAATTCGGTTTTATCGAATATGAGGAAGGGGCCACAGCTAAAACAGCCTCACGCGTTTATGTGCCACAGCATCCACGTGGCCGGCCGAAGACCTACGTATTCCACAACAATTTTAAAGTCAACCAATCTGACAACTACATGACTTACACCAGTGATACTGAGGGGGGTAGTTCAGGTTCTCCATTATTTGATGAAAAACTGAATCTCATCGGTATTCATCATGTGGGTAACTACTCAACCCAAGAAGAAGGTGTTCGGTTGTTAACTAACTTGGGTAGCCGAATTGAGGTCGTCATTAATGATTTGGCCAGTCAGCTAAAAGGTAAAGGTTGGGATGAGGGTAAAGTCAAAGAGTGGTTCGGTGAAGGGTCGGTTTTAAACGCATTTAATCAATAGCGATAGCAGTTAGAGATAGGGGCGGTCGTCAGCGATAATCTCTATCTTTTTTCTTCTATCCGTATCTATAAATAGTTATGGCAAAAGCAGCTTGGACATGGATGATTTATGTCGCGACGCATAATAATGTGGCGGGATGGGGTGAGAAGAGCATTGAGAACATTAAAGCGGCCGATTTAGGCGATGATGTTCAAGTGGTTATTCAGCAAACCACCCCAACTGGGACAACCCGAATGCAGATCAAGAATGGGGAAACGGAATCTACTCCGATGGGGGAAAATGTTGATTCTGGTGATGCTGGAACATTAGTTGATTTTGCTAAATGGGGGAAAGAGGTCGCTCCTGCTAAACGATATGCGCTCGTGTTGTGGAGCCACGGTTCTGGCTGGGAACCAAGTGAAATTCAAGGGATCAAGCTTGAGCGGTCCGTTTCGCAACCATTTACAGTGGAGGAATACGCGGAACGCGGCGCAGATTCTAGTCGTTGGCACGTCTTCTTTTCTCCTTCAATGGCAGAAATTGTTGGGCAAGATGATGAGTTTGAACGTGATATCGCCTTTGACAATGGGACTGGCCATTCATTAGACACGGTGGAATTAGGTAAAGCGTTAGACGATATCAAAACTGAACTTGGTCAGCCGGTAGATCTGTTGGGGATGAATGCTTGCTTGATGGCAACGGTCGAAGTGGTTTATCAGGTGCGCAACGCCGCGCGGGTTTATGTCGCCTCTGAAGAGCTAATGCCGGCCGAAAGTTGGCCGTATAAACAGATTTTGACCCAGCTGGGCAAAAAGCCAAGAATGCGGACGAAGAGTTTGGGTAAACTGATTGTCAAAGAATACACAAAATTTTTCAGTGACGGCTCGATTGATTTATCCGAACGTGGAATAGATGGCTCAACATTGACCGCGGTCAATGTTGATGGGGTTGAAGATTTAGCGGATGCGGTTAAAAAATTAGCCAAGCAGCTGAGCGAAGAGATGGATAGCCAGTTTGGATCAGTTTGGAACGCCCAACGAGCGACAGTTCAGTTCCAAAATAACCACCAAAGCTACCATTTGTACGATTTGGGGATGTTTTGTACCCATCTTGCCAATGATGGGGGTGTGTCAGACAGTGTCAAAGCGGCGGCCGAAGCTGTGATTGCGATATTGTCCGATGACGACTTTATCTTGGCAGAGGCCCACACATCTGATAAAGATGAAGGGATAATGGGGTTGACGACTTATTTGATGCAGCCGGTTGGGGGCAACGAAATATCCCAATTTTACGGGCAAACGGCGTATGCTAAAGATGTCGGGTGGGAAGATTTCTTGTGGGACTATTTTGATGCGGCCGCAGATGCAGATTAACGATTGGTTGTGAGTATTCCAATCGTCAATCGCTAATCAACAATCGTAAATAATGAACTATCGTGATGTAGAAATTGAAGCATTTGGGTTAGAAAAAACGCGTGGAGAAAATCGTGAGAAATTCTGGACGTTTAAGGTCCGATTGTCTGATTCCCCTTCAGGGTCGATGTCGGCCGATGAGGCGGTAACGGTTCAGTTTGACCATCGCCCGTTTCGTAAAAAGCTGGCCAAACTAGACAGCCGTGCATTAAAGGGGGCTGACCTTGTAGCTTTTGGGCAAGAGCTTGCTTCTTATTTGATACCTGAAGAAAAGTTCAACGAACGCTCTAGCGTGCGTAGCTTGCTGACTGATAATCGCAAAGCGGCCGAAGCTGAAGAAAATGGTGGCATGCGTTTACGCTTAAAGTTGGGATATGAGCTTGCAAAATTGCCATGGGAGTTTCTTTACCTGCCACCACCCGGCGGGAGTGGTGGGGTTGATGGATTTTTGGCACTTGACGGCCGGGTTTCGATTGTGCGCCACGAGAGTTTAGATAGCGCAAAGCATAAGCCTGCGCCGACCGGAAAAATAAAGATATTAGCCGCTTTTGCATCGGCCGAAGGTGCGGCCGAGCTTGATTTAGATCAAGAGCAGAAAAATCTGGAAGATGCGATTGACGGCACAAAATATCTGTCGGCCGACATGTTGCAAGATGCAGAGTTTAGTGAGATGGGAGAAGCTTTACTTTCCAAAGATATCGGGATTTTCCACTTTGCAGGGCATGGTGACATTCAAGAAACGATGGGCGCATCACCAGGTGAAACGATCGCTACGGCAACGCTGGGATTTGATGATGCTTGGATAAAGGCAGAGCAGTTTGCGATTAGTCTGCGAGACTCAGGGGTGCGTTTAGCGATGATTGGCGCCTGTAACAGCGGCCGACGTGAGGGCAAAAACCCATGGGCCGGTATTGCGACAATGCTGGTCAAAACGGGGATACCGGCCGTGGTCGCCAATCAGTTTAAGATTCTGGATAAAACGGCGATTGCGTTTAGCAAATTGTTTTACAAAGCTTTAGTGGCTGGAATGAGCATAGAAGAGGCGGTTTCGGCTGGGCGAAAGGCAGCTTACAACGCAGATCCTGACGGCCGGGATTGGGGGATTCAGGTGATGTACCTGCGTAGCCCGCACAGTCAAATCTTGTTTAAGGGTGCTAGAAGCAAAAAGCGTCGGACCGAATATCAAGAAGAGGTCCAGCAAACGATCGTACAGAACATTACGAATATCGATTCAGGTGGTGGAACAGTTATTACAGGGAATGTCACGATTACGGGTGATTTCGTCGGTGGGAACAAAAACACTGGTTCAACCGGGGATGACCGTGATTCTGAGTCGCCAGACTCTCAGCCCAGCCGCTTAGACAGAAGCTCCGATGGGCCTAAAAATAGTGAGATTAGCAAAGCGATGGCGCAGCTTAAGATTGATTTGATTGGGAAAAGTACGGCTGATAATGTGCAAAACGTGCTGGATCGCTTAACTGATCTTGAGAATGAGCTCCAAAAAGAAGGTCAGGCTGAAGACAGTGATATTGCGGCGATGGTGGCAGATTTAGGTCGCTGGGTGCCGCAGGGAACGGGCGCAATTAAAGCTGCATTTGCGGATCCGGCTTTAGCAAAAGTGGGCATGGGCATGTTTACTCAGTTTGCTTTAAATGAGCTTTAATTCGGCCGAAAGGTGAGTGTAAGCTTTGGCTGGGACAAAACTCCCATCATCTCCTATTTGCAAAATTTCCGAATTCCTTTAAATTTGAATCATCTTATGCAACTTTGATTCTATGCCATGATCCAAACGTTTCGGAAAGAAATAAATGATTCAGGCTTAGTTAGAATTTATCCTCTTAAACAATACAGAAGATAAATATAAATCCGGGGGGATTTAAAATGGAACACTTTGAATACGGTGAACGGCCAGCTGGGCCATCGGCACTTGGATATGTACTACTGGGATCATTTGTTTCTGGTATTGGCGTAATTGGCTCACTCATTTATATGATTGTCATGTAGTCAAAATCTTTGCAAAAAAGATTGGCATAAATTTTTAAAACCCGACCTTTGAGTCGGGCTTTTTTTTGCCTGAATTTATTAGCTTGTCAGCTTAGGGTTAAAATTATTTTAGGAAGGTAATTGGGAGCTATCGAAAGATTCCGGGAGTAATTGATAGGCAGTTGTGTCAATGACTTCTCCAGTAGTGGAATTGACAATGAAGACTGGAAAATCGTTTTGGGCGAATTCAACCATGACTTGGCGACAGGCTCCGCAGGGGGTGACACCATTTTCTGTTGCAACTGCCAATGCTTTGATCGATTTTTGCCCGGCCGTGATCATGGTGCCGATGGCGTTTCGTTCTGCACAAATTGTAAGCCCATATGAGGCATTTTCGAAGTTAACACCGGTAAAAAATTCACCATCTTCGGTGATGAGGGCAGCACCGACCCAAAAGTTTGAGTAGGGGGCATGAGCCATCGGCCGAATGTCTGTCGCTTTTTGAATTAAAAGTTCACGTGTGTCCATTTTTGATTACCTTGTTAGACCTTTATAGGGATACAGCGCTCAACTCTCGAAGAGCTACAGCAAATCGATGGGCCTCTTCAGCAGAAATTTTTGCCCAACTGAATTGAACTTTTAACCCGAAGGTTGCACGAACTGCGAGGGCGATAAATTCAGACCGTTTTACTGACAATCGAGTACGAACACGCCCTGTTCCCAAGGCTCGGACTGATTTGGCTGTAATTTCCCCAATTGACCCTTTAACAATGGGTGTTGCTGTAGAGTTTATGATGCCTTCTTCAAGCAGTTCCGCAAGTTTATTCGCATCGCTAAAAGGCAGCCTCATAAACTCTATATCCCAAAAGAAGAATGACTGAGTGATGATGACATAGCCACTCTTTAGATCTGATGTTACATGTATTTTGACTGGGATAATGAATTGCGTCAATTGAATAGTTTGCATTGAACTTGCTCCTTGTTAATTTGAATTTACGCTTTGTATCGAAAGCTCAACCATAACATTCTTGAACGCCTTCGCAAGAACGAGAACGGGTTGAAATTGGTGATTTGAATCAACCAATCTAAGGGCACTACGATTTCCTTTTCACTCGATTGCTGCCTTCTTTGCCTCCAAGCAGAAAACAAGTCTATTATAGTTTAATCGGATAAGGGGAATTGTTCGATTAGTTTGAACGGAGCGTACCAAACAACTTTAAGCGTTGAAATAACAAGCGGGATATTAAAAATAGGTGCTTTTCGCACAATCTGAACGGTTGGCCCAATATCTTGAGACGGCCCTTTCATGGTGATCGTTGTGTGTGGGGTCCATGTACCACGCCGATAGTAAAAGCCGGTTTCAAGCCCGGCCGCTGTTAGGCTGTCATGAAATCTTTGATACATGTTGAGCATGTTGTCTGACAGCAGCGGGGCTAAATAGATAGCATTTTGCGAAGTGGCAAACTGCGCAACTGAATGAAATGTGATGTTAAACGGTGCAAGGGTGCGGGCAAACTCGGCCGTGACTTCCCTAATTTTTTCCGGATCAGATTTTGAATGGACCGTGGCCAGGGTGATATGCGGCTTATTTTCATCATGCACAAACTCTGAGTGCAATCCAGCATTGGCTATGGCGACTCCTATCTTATTAAGTTTGGCTTCAGCTTTTTGGCCGAAGCCGAGTTCTACTGCGAACCCGTCCATAGATCAGAG
>JBGCDP010000146.1:0-11702 GCA_045105475.1 Anaerolineae bacterium | reverse complement strand
GGGTGTTTGCCTACTCCTACCAGCGACTCAGCACGGCTGAAAAAGCCAGCTTTTGCCAGCTTGCTATTTTTAATTCTCGATTCGATGTGGGTGCAGCACAAACAGTCGCAATTGCGTCAGAAGCGACCCTTGACCTTTTAGTTAGTCACTCATTACTCAAAGTAAACCCAACCGATGAAGGCTTAACCAAGCGATACGAAATGCACCGTCTGCTCCGTCAGTTTGCTTTAGAGCAGTTGGTAATCGAACACGAACTAAAAGAAGAGCTTGAAACCCGGTACATTGACTATTTTATCGATTTTCTTGATCAACGGGGTGAAGGACTGCGGCAAGGTGGGCCGACTTCACTGTTCACGGAAGTTGAAGTCTACATCGATGATATTCGCGAGGTGTGGCAGCGGCTAATTCTAATCCTGGCTGTCTCAGCCAATGATCGTTGGATCAAGGCTGAGCAATCGCTAGAAGCACTCTGCAATTTTTATTTTGCAAAAGGGTGGATTGCCGAGGGGCTGGAATTAGTAGAAAAGTTAGCTTCACTTGACCATGGTTCAACTTTCTCGCTCAGGTCAGCTCTATGGCAAGCAGAATTTGAAGCGGGGCTGGGAAATTACCCAACGGCCGACAGTGTGTTCAAAAATGTTCTGATCCGCAGTCAGCAAACAGGATCACGTTTAGTTGAGCTGGAGGCCTTAAACGGCTTAGGGCGAGTCAAGTATTTACAGGGGGATATGGAGACGGCCGAAAAGCTTTTTCAAGAAGGGCTTGATCTTGCCCGATATGAAGAAGACCCTATTTCGATATCGCTGGCTTTAAATTGCCTAGCAAATACCATTGCCGAAGCGTACATGGATTATGACAAATCGATCTTCTTTCTAGCTGAATCGCTGGATATTTCACGAGCGGCCGGGGATCAGCTGGGTACCGCTAGAGCTTTAATCAACTTAGGCGCCGTTGCTCAAGAGCGAAATCAGCTCAAAGAAGCCCAAGATTTATATCAGCAGAGCCTTGATCTCTATCAAACGATTGGCTATCAGCATGGAATTGCGGCAGCGCTTAATTATCTTGGACAAATCGCTATCAAAAAAGAGGATTTCACTGTTGCACGAGAATTACTCAAACAAAGTATCAACCTCTACTTAACCAACGGAGATCAGCGCGGTGAGGCCGATGTGTTACGCCAGATGGGTAATATCGCCAGAGGCCAAAGAAAGGTTGAAGAAGCATTGACCCACTATGAAGATGCTCTCGCAATTGCGCAGACCATTGGTGGAGATTTGCTGGGGCTAGCTGTCCTGTTAGAAGTTGCAGAGCTTCATAAAATTGAAGGGAAGCCAGATGTCGCGGCACAAGTCGCCACACAAATTTTGGATCATCCGGCCGTGGGCGATGAAGTGGCGACATTGGCAAGACGTTTGCTTACTGACATAAAACCATGCCAAACAAAGGATTTAGTTGACAGCGATTTAACACTGGGACAGATGGTCGAAATAGCGTTAGCAGCTTAATGACCACGTTAATTGATCAGACTAAACATTCAATGATCAATACCTACCTCGAAAGGTACCTGTTAAATGGCTATAATCCTAAAAAAAGTTTCATTGAGGATTAGGAATGAGCGAATTAAAAGAAGGTGATTTACTTTGGCAGCCAACGGCCGAAGTCATTGAAAATAGCAATATTACCAGCTACATCAAATGGCTGGATGAAAATCAGAATATCACGGTCAAGGATTATCCAGAGCTTTGGCAATGGTCCGTTGACAACATTGGTGATTTTTGGTCGAGCTTATTTGACTATTTTGATCTGCAACATTCGGGTGAGCCAACCCCAGCATTGGCAAAACAGGAAATGCCGGGTGCCGAATGGTTCCCAAATGTCACGCTAAACTACGCAGAGAATTTGTTTGCAAAAGCATCTGGTGAGGTTGCGTTTTTGTTTGCGGCCGAAGATGAAGAAATCATCGAAATCACCTGGGGCGAACTTCGCGAAAAAACAGCACGCCTTGCTCACACGCTAAAAGAAATGGGCGTCGGCAAAGGGGATCGCGTCGTTGCCTACATGCCCCACATTCCCGAAACCGCCATCGCCTTTTTCGCCGTCGCATCACTGGGTGCCATCTGGTCAAGCTGCTCGCCCGACTTTGGCAGCCGCAGCGTCCTTGACCGCTTTCAACAGATCGAGCCTAAAGTACTCATTGCAGTAGATGGCTATAACTATGGTGGCAAGCAGTTCAATCGGCGAGATGTGGTTGCTGAATTGCAAGCGGGTCTGCCAACGCTTGAGAAAACGATTGTTGTCCCGCACGTTGCCGCCGATACGAAGGGCTTGGCACACGCCATCTTGCTAGAAAATGCATATCAGCAGGCGGGTGAGGCTTCACCAGAATTAACGTTTGAACGCGTACCGTTTGATACACCGATGTGGGTACTCTATTCGTCAGGCACCACCGGCCTGCCAAAACCAATCGTACAAGGGCAAGGTGGATGTCTACTTGAGCATGTGAAATCAACTGTGTTCCACAACGACCTCAAACCGGAAGATCGCTTTTTCTGGTATTCATCAACCGGCTGGATGATGTGGAATTATACGATTGGTGCATTGCTCAGCGGCTGTTCAGTCGTAATGTATAACGGCAGTCCCGGCTACCCAAACATGAGCGCGATGTGGCAACTGGCCAATGACACCGACATGACCTACTTCGGCACGTCGGCCGCCTTTATCTCAGCCTGTATGAAAGCTGAAATTCATCCTAATCAAGATTTTGACCTCAGCAAGATTAGAGCAATCGGTTCAACAGGTTCACCCTTAACCGTCGATGGGTTTGCATGGATTTATGAAAATGTAAATAAAAACCTCGCCTTAGAATCGCTCAGTGGTGGCACCGATTTATGTACCGCTTTTGTCGGTGGAGCACGTACGCTCCCGATCTATGCAGGTGAGATTCAAGGGGCCGGATTAGGAGCGAAGGTCCAAGCTTGGAACGATGCGGGCGAACCGGTTCTCAATGAGGTCGGCGAGCTGGTCATCGCGGAGCCGATGCCGTCGATGCCCCTCTTTTTCTGGGGCGATGACGAAATGGCTCGCTATAAATCGAGCTATTTCGAGATGTTCCCAGGCAAATGGCGCCACGGTGACTGGATCAGCTTTAACGAGCGTGGCGCATGTGTCATCTACGGCCGGTCAGACAGCACCATTAACCGGCAGGGCATTCGCATGGGAACGAGCGAAATCTACCAGGCGGTTGAGTCATTTGATGAAGTGATGGACAGTCTGATTATTGACCTTGAGTTTGTCGGCCGAGAATCGTTTATGCCTTTGTTTATCGTCCTGCGCGATGGTGTTGAACTCAACGACGAATTAATCAAACGCATTCGAAACAAGCTGCGCTCAGACGTTTCACCCCGCCATCTTCCAAACGAAATCATCGAAATCAAAGAAGTGCCATACACGCTTAGTGGGAAGAAGATGGAAGTGCCTATACGCAAAATCCTGTTAGGCATGGATGTTGCCAAGGCGGCCAATACTGGCGCAATGCGAAATCCTGATGCGGTGCAATTCTTTGTCGAATATGCAAAAAAGTTGGTTTGATTTTTTAAAAGGTATTCCTGATGGATCTCAAACGCTATATCACGTATGTCTTTGTTTGCTCATTTGTGATATTTGCCTTCAATCGATTCATCATACGCCCATGGCTGATCGGTTCTGTCCCATCTAGCTTTGCCTTGCTCGTTTCTTATTCGCTTCCAAATTTTATCGAAGCGCTCATGGGAACTTTTGCCATAACAGGACTGCTTTTTGTCTGCCGGTCACGGCTAAAAAACGGAGAAAGTTGGTTGGCAGACCGAGGCGTGTACGGCGTTGGAGTATTGGCGGCCGGAATTTATGTCATCACCCAAGAATTAAACCTCCATCAATTAGGTGGCAATAATGTATTTGACCCATATGATATTGTGGCCTCTGTTTTAGGACTTCTAGTGGCAATCTTTTTATTAATGCAACTAGGGTTTCTAGCAGATGGTACTGAAAATCTATAAGGATGATTCGCTCGCAATTTGCTAACGACATTATCCTAGCTATTAATTTAACCTTATGATTGTTTTAGGCGGTACGCTAAAAATTAAAGATGACGGCAGGGACGAAGTTTTAAACGCTTTGTCAGTACTAAAAAAAGCAACTTGGGACAATGATGCAGGGGTAGTCGCTTACCACTTTAGCATCGATTTAGATGATCCCAATCTGATCCATGTGTATGAAGAATGGGAATCAACCGATCTACTCAAAGAGCATGGGCAAAAGCCCCACATGACCGTATTCCGCGACATGCGTAAAGAGTACGGGGTTGAGGTTGTCACGTTTAGCCGTTGGCGGGCAGAAGAGCTGGGACAATATTGAGTTAATCGCCTTGCAAAATATGGCATTAGCATCGTTTAAATCGTTGGTTTGAGAGAGCCACATATAGTTAACTCGAACAACAAATTTGAAATAATTTTCAGAAACGGCCAGCAAGATGGAAAGCTTCAATTGCAGTAATCACAGCACGGGTCAAAGTATTAATTATCTATTCCCCATTTAGCTGAGAAAGATATGATAGATCAAATGCTGAACTAAATTAGAATCAGATTTTCAAGATGATTCAACGGCAATCTCATCAACACAAAAGAAGGCCAACCATATGGGTTTTCAAAACAATCGTGAAGCAACAAAAGAAAAACAGCGAAGTTATATTCAATTGCAGAGTAGCCCACTATTTAAAGATGCCATTCAAGGAAAGCCTCTATCTCAATCCCTCGTTGCTATTGGGAGCCAATCAGCAAAGAAAGGGCGAACTTCTGGATTCACCATCATCATCTGTATTGCAGTTGTGCTTGCAATAGCTTTTTTCAGTGGACAGTTGGAAATTAGGCAGCCGTATATTATTTTTGGGTATTTTTTGGCGATTTCTTCTACAGCTGCCGTTATTCTGTTTAAGCTGAATTGGATGCAATCTTACTTCATTACACTGTCTTTCATCCCACTGATCAGTACACTTATTTTTGCTATTGGATTCAATGATACGGCCGGGTTTTTCATAAATGGCATTGCCATGTCGCTGTTAGTTGCATCACTTATTGTTGATAAAAAAGTGCTTTATGTAGAAATTGGGGTATCTGCAATTATTATTCTTTTTCAGTTTCTCGGTGGCCCAGAGAGGGTTTTCGGACCTATAGCGAATAGCTATTCAATCAATGACAAGATAACAATTGCCCTGTCTTGGCTTTTCATTTTTGCGTCAATCATTCAAATTAACATCAATAATTTTCAATTTTTTCTTCAAAGCTTAATCGATTTAAACAATGAGTTAGACATAGCAAAGGAGTCTATCCTCGCAAAGAATCTTGAACTTGACCAAGTGAATGCCTCTCTTGAAGAAAAAGTGGAACAAAGAACTGAAGAACTTGAACTGACACTTTCAACCGCTAATTCAGCCAATCAAGCCAAGACTAAATTCTTGGCGACAATGAGCCATGAGTTGAGGACCCCACTCAATGCGATATTAGGATACAGCGAATATATTCCGGAAATACTAGAGGATACTGAATTAGCTGATCCGGCTGATATAGACGAGATTTTGAATTTGTCGGGGCGCATTAATACATCCGGCCGGTCATTACTTACATTGATTAACGACGTTTTGGAAATTTCTCGCATTGAAGCAGGACACTCGGAGCTACTAATCAGTGACTTTGAGTTTTCTGAGCTGATCGAATACATCAAAACAATTACGGCCCCATCGATAAGAATAAACCATAATAAATTTGTCATTCAAAACCTTTCAAAAATGAAAAATATTAAAAGTGACAAAGAAAAATTAAGCCAAATTTTGATCAACCTAATTGGAAATGCTGCAAAATTCACAAAAAATGGAACGATCACGCTAACCATTTTCGACATGCTAGGTGAAAGTTTATGTTTTGAAGTCGCGGACACTGGGATAGGCATTTCGCAGCAAGATCTATCGCATATCTTTGAACCTTTTAATCAATCAGAAAATGGCTTAGATCGAAAGTTCGGAGGGTCTGGATTAGGACTTGCAATTTGTCGTCAGCTGGCAGTTTTACTCAAGGGGACAATTCAAGCTGAAAGTGAGTTATCGAAAGGGTCTACGTTCAAGTTGCTACTTCCACTGACATAAAAAGAGCCTACTACTAGTTCGTCTACCCAGAACCAAAACTAGTTCATAACGTTTTATTTCTTGGGGGATTCGAATGTAATCGAGGCAACGTTTACCATAGCCAAATAAATTCGATACAAAGGGATTAATAATCATTTGCGCTTTTAAAGAATAAGAAGAGAATACCTTGATCCAATCCCAATTTGAAACTGAAATATGAAACCACTTATCGGTACAGATCTGAAACGCTTTGTGCGTGACTATAAACGACAAAATCCACAAAAACGGGATGTCGCGGCCGTTCTTCAATCGGTTGAATATCCTGTGAATGTTGGCTCTGTTTTTCGGCTAGCTGACGGAGCCGGAATCGAAGAACTGATTCTAACCGGCATCACGCCACAACCGCCCCATCCAATGATCGAAAAGGTCGGCCGGGGGAAGACCAATCGGGTCAACTGGCGCTATCAAGAAGATGCGGCCGAGGTGATCAGAAAACTCAAGAAAGATGGCTATCACGTCATTGCGGTAGAGCTCTCTGACAATGCGGTCCCTTATCACGAATACGATTACCCTGAGAAAGTAGCATTAGTCGTGGGTCATGAAGATCATGGGGTCACAAAGGCCACGCTGGCTGAGTGTGATGCGGCCGTCTTTTTGCCCATGTACGGCAAAGGGTTGAGCCTCAACGTGCATGTGGCTCTGAGCATCATGACCTACCATGTGTTGCACTGTTAATTGGTTTGTTAGTTTGAAAGTTGGTTAGTATGGAGGGTTGCACCTCAACCATCTCACAATCCAACCAACAAACCAGCTTTTTATTCCCGTGCGTTTAGCGAAATATCTAAAACCTCAGCATCAAACGCATGCCCGGCTGTTGAAATTGAAATACTCAATAGCTGGCTGGGGGCGGCTACACCGTGTAATTTCAAGCTTTCGAGTACATTGATCTCTTTGACCACAACCCGGCCGGGACGCACCCGCTCGTGGCGGTTTGACGGCCGTGCACAGGTCTGACAACTGTCAGGGCTATTTTCCGACACTTCCCCATCCGCATAAAACCCCTGCTCCAACGTGCGGACAATGCCTAAATCATCTTCATATTCAAGCCGAATCGTAATCGGGCACTCACTACCCAGCGTGCCGCAAACCCACAGCGTTTGCCCATGAATCTTTAAAGTCACAATGATCTCAAGCAATTCAAAGTCGGTAACGTCCTGATTGATTGTTTGCTGTACGGCTGTTTCAGCATGGCCCGCACCCGGCCGGATAAAGCGCAATGAGGTTTCCCCTGTAAACGTTTCAATTTTTGTTTCACCCATCGGCTGATCTTCAAGCTCTACAACCCAATCTTTGACGATCCAATGGTCAAGCTGCTCGTCAAAGCTGCCGTTTTTGACCAAGTTTTGGGCGGTAGCAAAAGGGCCATCCGGTTGGCCAAGCGATGGGATGACCCCCCGCTGACTAGCCGATAATAGCAATCGTTCGTCAAGCAGAGACACGAGCGTGGCATTCCCATTTAAAACGGAAACCTGTAGCTCATCAGCCGAAACATGAATCGCATATTCTCCGGGGCTAGACATAATGACGCGACCCTGTGGAACGATAACTTCATACTCAACCAAATCTTTTTCATCTGGAATCGATAGACGCATACGTCCTTCATTTAGCCTAAGCACCACCCTGTCCGACATATTGCTCACATTAAATCTAGGCATAATCGCCTGCTCAAGCAGCAAATCGGTATTGGCATACAGCTGACCACGCAGCAGCAATTCACCTGAATCAGGATGATTAATCATCAGGGCACCGCTGTCGGCCCCACGTGTGATTAAGCTATCACCATTGCCCAAAAATTCACCATTTTCCGTTTCGAGAATAGCCGACGTTTCGCCGCTGACCTGAACAAGGGCCAGAGTCCCTTGATTAGAGACGGCCGTGGATGTCAACGGCCGCGTGCTACGCCGTAACCACGAAGAAACCAAAACGGGTACTGAGATTGATATGACTAAGAAAATGGCAAAGGCAAGTAAAACAATGAGCCAAGCTGTTCGCTTTCGTCCTGAGAATTCATCTGTTATGACAGTCATGGGGGAGGAATTATACCTAAAATCAAGGTGCGGTGTATTCTCCTTAACAATCGATAAAGCAACGGCAAATCATCGATCTAACCATGATCGATTTTGAACACCTTGATATAATCGCCTCATGACTGAAAAATCAACTGTTGAAGAAATTCGCAATCGGTTCGACAATGATGTTGAACGCTTCTCTGTACTCCAAACGGGACAATCATCTACGGTCGATGCGCCCCTTACGCTAGAGATCATCTCTTCGGCCGCGGCCGTCACCAATCCCAATGCCAGCCACATTCTGGACATTGGCTGTGGAGCAGGAAACTACACTCTTAAGCTGCTCGAAAAACTGCCCAATATTCAACATATTGATTTAATTGATATCAGTCGGCCGATGCTTGATCGCGCAACGGAGCGGATTCAGGCGGTCAGCAATGCGACCGTCTCAACCCATCAGACAGATATGCGTGAGATTGAGCTGGGTGAAAATCGCTTAGATGTAATTATGGCGGCCGCGACGCTACACCATTTGCGCACTGAGGCGCAGTGGGAAGCGGTGTTTACCAGCTTTTACAAAGCGCTAAAGCCAGGGGGCAGCTTTTGGGTGTCAGACTTGTTAACCCACGATATTCCGGCAATACAAGAAATTTTGTGGGGGAAATATGGTGAGTACTTAACAGACTTAAAAGATGAAGCCCATCGAGATCACGTCTTTGACTATGTCGGCAAAGAAGACTCACCCCGGCCGATGTCGTACCAGCTACGGCTGTTAGACAAGATCGGCTTTAGCGCAGTTGAAATCCTTCATAAAAACACGGTATTTGGGGCTTACGTGGCGATTAAATAGCATTTCAGCTTTTCAGCCAGCCAGCACACTTCGCTCTCAGCTGGTTGGCTGACTGGCTGAAAATGAGCGAAGCGAAATGTGCTGAAATGCTACCTTGCTAATCAGGGCTAGAAAACACCGGGTCGAGAAAATTAGCGATACAGGCTGAGCTTGGCTCCGAGGCTGGCTGATTGACAAAATCAAGCCCGATCTGGCGCGTACAGTCGTTGGCACTAAAAATGCCGTGAGCCAACTGCGGAATCTCCACGAAATAGCTGTTGTTTAGATTCGCCTGCAACGATTGTCCCCAAGCTGGAGGAGTAACTGGGTCAAAGCCACCGGCCAAAATCAAAGTTGGAATATCAGAGACCACCGGCCGGTTTTCAACTGGACCGGCCGAACCTGCACCCCAAATCTCACAAGATTCAAGCGTAAACTCATAATCTTCAAAATAGTCGAGCAAGCGTGGGTTCGACTGAATGGCAACTTGAGCGTCGGCCGCCACTGAAAATGGATACTCTTCGCGGCACTGAATCGTGCGATAAACGGCACCACTAAAGAAGTCATCGTTTACAAAAAACAGCTCAGTCACGTCAATAGCATCTTCAAACTCCCCATTTTCCACATCATCAATAATGTCAGGCATATCGATAAATAGAGATTCTGAATAGAGTGTTTGGAACAGCATGCCAACTAGATCATCGCCCCAAAACAGCGAATCGTACGTTTGGCCGTTGAGAAAGTGGGTGATCTCAATTTCGGCCGGGTTTTCGTTTAATTCTTCAACAACCGCATAAAAACGATTTTCTAAATCTGGATATTGGGCGCTACATACGGTATCGGCCGCACAGCTGTCAAAAAAGACGCGAAACGCCTGATTTAAGCTACGCGGATAATTCTCAAACAGATCCGCTTCAGTTGGATAAGCCGAGTCAAGAATGACGCTGCGTACCCCATCTGGGAAGTCACGCATCACCGTTTGAGCCAAACGAGTCCCATACGAAACGCCAAACAAATTCCATTGTTCATATCCTAATGCTTGCCGAATCGCATCAACATCGGCCGCGCTTTCAGCACTGCCATAGCCGCTAAGGTCAACCCCTTCGGCCGTGAGTCGATCACGGCACGCAGTCATAGCACCAATATACTCAGGCTTAACATCTTCCCATTTAGCTCTCGAATCGAGCCAGCTTAGTTCAAGCTCACTGATTTCAGGACACTGCACGCTGGGTTGCGAGTTGTCGATCCCACGCTGATCAAAAGTAATATAGTCTCTATTTTGCAACCACGGTTCAATCCCATCTTCAAATACAAATGGCAACACATCGAGCGTATACCCACCCGGCCCACCATCTAGATAGATGACTGGGTCAGGTTCAGGATTTGGACTATTCGATGGGTAGATGGCTACTGCCAGCGCCACCGGGGTGTTGTTGCTCGGGTCAGATCGGTTTTGAGGGACCAAAACAGTGCCGCATCTCACATCGACCGGCGACCGGTCGACAAACGGGCATTCGGCTGGGATAAATTCCGGCGGAGCATCGACCGAAAAAGCGGCCGCGCGTTCTGGATCGATTTGACCCGCCAAACCTGTTCCCTCACCAGTTGGGAAATACGCCTGATCAAACTCATTGATCGCGTATGCTCCAAAACCAACAACAACCACCGCACAAATCAGGAGCAAAAATGTCGCTCCACCGATAATCCAAATCACTTTTTTATTCATAGTTTATTGAGCTTGTCTAATCAACAATGTGTCCACCAGCATCAGCTTCAGCCAACACCGCTTGGATCGTTTTGACCAACTCTACGGCCGCATCCACACTGAGTTCCACCGCCACACGTGCTCCCGGCCCCATCGTCTCATTCACAAAATCGATATTCAGCGAATGCTCCAACGGCGCATGAAACGGATGGTCATATGATACATTGGCTTGATTCACATCGAACCAGCCTTTTTGTCCTTTTCCAAACCCATCGATTTTAATTTTTTCTGCAATCATTGTGCACATGTTTTTTTCTCTCATGTGGCGAAGTTTGCAGAGAATAAACCCAAGTTGGTTCACCTCTTCGCATACTTCGCTACCTCATTACTCCGCTATCTCAGGTTTTTTGCTAAAAACGCCCACATCTTCGCCCAACCATCAACCGCCTGTGCTTGCCGATAGGCCGGTTTATGATGATAGAAAAAGCCGTGGCCCGCACCATCATACCGATGAAACTCATAATCTTTGCCGTGCTCTTTGAGTGCAGCTTCATGCAAGTCTACTTGGTCGGCCGTCGGGCTGTGGTCATCATTGCCAAATATGCCTAGTAATGGGCAGTTTAAATCTTTGGTGTAATCAATCGGTGCAACCGGGTTTTTAGGCGTTAACCCATCGGCTGGAATGACCACCCGGCCGCCCCAACAGTCGATTGCGGCGTCAAACCCATCGCTACGGCATGCGGCCAAAAACGCATGTCGGCCGCCAGAGCAGGTACCCCAAATGCCTACTTTTCCGTTGTGATACGGTTGCGAACGCAAAAACTCCATCGCACCGACCATATCACCAACCGCTTGATCATCCGGCACCCCGCCGTCAGCGCGCACTGCGGCCGCCACATCTTCCGGAGAACCGTGTCCATCGCGAAAATAAAGGTTTGGCGAAATCGC
>JBGCDP010000145.1:0-5954 GCA_045105475.1 Anaerolineae bacterium | reverse complement strand
AAGTAACCTCGATTCGATATGCAGGCAATGATCCAAATGCACCGGCATCTGGTCTTAAAGCATTTGGTGGGATGTTTTCCTTTACAGTCAAAGGTGAGGTCGATCTGAATCGATTTCGCAGCCAGCTGAAAATATGTCGGCCGTGGGGCAGTTTGGGCGATATCGAAACGTTGGTTGCGTTACCAGCGGCCGATGAGCAACGAGACGTACCGCCTAACCTGGTGCGAGTCGCGGTTGGTCTGGAAGCGCCACAAGACATTATCGCTGATCTGGATCAGGCGCTTAACAATGCCTAGCCATACAGCCGTTCCAGCGTCATCGGCTCACCGGGGAATTGCGATTCACTGCGCTCAACGCCGGTAAAAGGGCTCGTCTCAAAATACCAACGCCGGGTGGCAGGCATTCCCCAAATGTTTGAGCGTTTGGTGTTGGATAGTGGCCATCGGACCGGCTCGTGATCGATATCGATCATCGGGTAATGGGCATCATAGAATTCCATCCGATGGCCATCAGGGTCACGGAAATAGACAAATAAGGCATTCCCAATCCCGTGGCGGGCCGGTTGACGGTCGATAATGTCTTCCATCCCCAAGCTGCCAACCACATCACAGATGTGCATAATCGCACTGGCATCCTTCGCTTGCATCGCAAAATGATGTAATGCTGGCCCTTTGCCGTTGGTGAAGACGATGTCGTGCGGGTTCCCTTTGCGCTGAAGCCATGTCCCCCATAGCTGGGAAGCGTCATCTGAGTCCGTATACTCGGACAGCCTAAAGCCTAATCCCATATAAAAATCTGTCGCAGCTTGCACATTTTGACACGCCATCTGGAAATGGTCTAAAACTTTTGGATGGCCGCCGTGATGCAGATGAAACTGATCACAAAGAGATGTGACCTGATCCATACGGGCGCATAGTTCAACCGGCATACCAAGCGGGTCCTCAAAATGGAGCGTTTTACCTTGAAACGGAATGTCTGCCCAGCGACATGAAATGCCAATCTCATTAAAGTGAGCATATGCTCTATCTAGGTCTTCATCCATGAAAACGCGCAATCCTAGCCGATCTACTGTGCCGGGATTGTCACTCTTTTTGAGTACTACGCTGTGATGTGCTCGCTCGTCGATACCACGTAAATACAACGTATCGGCCGTGCGTTTGGTTAGGACCATACCAAGGACATCAACATAATGATGCTGGCTTGCATCAAGATCCCTGACGGTCAGAATAACGTGGCTGGCACGCGTAATGTTAAAGGGTGGGTAGTAGTTTGGGTTAGGTATGGGCATAAGGTTACTCGGCAGACTAAACGTCTAGTTTTTTACAACAGTTGTCTCAATTGGGCCAAAAATCGAACGGCCGCTCTCGTCTAATGACTCAACCCGCACCACGTCTCCATATTTCAGGAACGGGGTTAATGGCTCACCATTTAATTTTTGATCGGTGGTTGCTTCTGAAATCGAGCCATAGCCGGACTCATGTGATTCATTTGAAACGGTGCCTGCGCCGATTAGAGTCCCGGCCGACAGGTAACGGGTGGCAGCCGCATGCTCGATCAAAGTAGGGTAATCAAACCAATAATCCTTTGCCGCATTTGGAGAGCCAAACCATTCTCCATTGATAGACGAGGTGAGATTAATATTTGGCATTCGGCCGTCCCAATTATCACCCAACTCGTCCGGTGTTATCGCAATGGCTGACAGCCCATTAATCGGCTTAGCTTGTAGAAATCCGAACTGCTTAGGTAACTCGAGTTTCGTTTTCACCCGAAGTGTAAAGTCATTGAGTAACACAAAAAGTTTGATGTGATTGCTAGCGTACTCCCGGCCGATGCCCATCGGTACATCGTCTGTTACAACGGCGATTTCCCCTTCAAAATCAACGTTCAAGCTGTCATCTGGAACGCGCAATTGCCCCAACGGCGGTTCAAATTTGTGAGACATACCTTGGTACATGAGTGGCTCAGTTTCGTAGCGCGGTGGCATATCAACGCCCCGTGCCGCTCGAGCTTTTTTCATGTGGTGCAAATAGACAGAGCCATCTAAAAACTGGTAACAGCGGGGAAATGCTGCTGCGCAACTTTGTAAGTCAAACTCAAAATCATCTGGATGGCTTCCAGCTTCAAGTTGATCAAATATATCTTGAAGTTTGGGTGCGGCCGCTTCCCAGTTTTCGATGGCCGATTGGAGTGTTGCCCCGGCCCAAGTTTTAGCTGCATGGGAAAGCTCACGATTGACAACAATCAGCTCTCCATCTCGATTATCGCTTTTTAAGGTGGCTAGTTTCATAATTATCTCTAAGTTTGTTCCGTTGATCGGAATATAAAAGTGTTGGTTGAAATAGTGTCGTCAAGATTGTAAACTAACCCGAAAATTCGTCAATTTTTAACTATTCGCTGATAGCTACCAGCTGTTAGCCCCAAAACTATGAAAAACTACCCCCTCAAACGCGGCCGATATACAGATCAGGCCCATGTCCGCGTACCCACCGGTACATTTGAACTGGAACATGCTCGGGAAGGATTCTTTAGTGAAGAAGCTTCCCATCTTTATGTCACAGAGCCCCCATCCCATTGGAGCCGCATTGAAGGGGATTTACGGCCGCGAGCGGTTGACTGTCGCAAAATGGTTACGGCCGACAGTGAAGATCCGAACGCTCTGCCGACTCAGCTCCTTTCGGCTGCGGTTTGGTGTGGCAAGAAAACCTTGTCGTTTTATCTGAGCAAGCGGCAAGAAGCGATGCCTTACATCTATAAGTCAGTTGATGGGGACGAAATCTACTTCGTGCATGACGGCTACGGCCGGATCGAAACAGAATACGGGGTGCTTGAGTACGAACGGGGCGACTACATCATCATTCCACGTGGCTGTCTGTACCGGGTTCTACCTGAAGACAATCGCACGTTCATGATCATCGTTGAATCGATATCCCCCTATCAAATTCCAGATCGAGGGCTGCTTGGCCCCCACTCGATTTTTGATAAAGGGGTTTTGCGCCTACCAGAGTTTGAAGCACCGCGCGAAAAGTGGGAAGCTGATGAATACGAAGTGCGGGTTAAACGCTTGGGTCGCCTAACAAAAATGTGGTACGACTTTAATCCACTTGCGTCAGTCGCTGGTTGGAAAGGGACACTGTGCCCTTACATCTTAAACGTGCGTGATATTCGGCCGATCTCGATGCTGAACAACCATGTGGTTCCTACGGCCAACACCACATTCCAAAGCGAAGATGTTCTTGTCACAACCTTTGCACCACGTGCGTTAGGCAATGAAGAAACGCTGCGGCTGCCGTTCTATCATCGCAACATCGACTACGATGAATTCATCTTTTATCACGAAGGCAATTTCTTCTCGAAAGCGGGCATCGAGCCGGGGATGTTCACGCTACATCCGGCCGGGCTTGACCATGGACCGCATCCAAAAGCGTTTGAACGAGACAAAGCCAACATGGAAAAGCTCAAAGCTGAAGGCAAAGATGTCGCCATCGGAAAATCAACGGCGATCAACTTTGATACGACCCACATGCTGTTTGGCAGTGCAGAGATGGCAGCGGCCGAATGGGAAGGGTATTCAACCTCGTGGTATGACCAAGCCAAAGAGATGGCGGCCGAAGGGAAGCCGTTTAAGCCTGTTTATTAGTTTGCTGGTTGGATAGTGGGTTGGCGGGTTGTGCTCGCAAACCAGCCATCCAACCTCCAAACCAACATCTTTTGCCCAAACAAAATCCCAGCTCCCCTCAATCAGTTTTTGGCAAGATTTCAGCCATTCTCGACACGTTTACGGTTGAGCAGCCAACGCTGTCCCTAGCGGAAATTACAGCCGCAACCGCCATCTCAAAAACAACCGTTTTTCGCCTGCTGCAGGAACTAGCTGATTTGGGGTATGTCAAACAGGCTGGGAAAAGCTACCGGCTAGGGTTGAGTGCGTTCCGTCTCGGTATGGTGGCCAAAGAGCAGATGGGACTGAACGACCTACTTGATGATCTGCTCCGGCCGTTGGCAGAAAAAACACAAGAAACAGTCATCACAGCCACGCTTGATCGTGACCAGATTCTTTACCTGCACGTCATCGAGTCATTAAATCCACTACGCTTTGTGGCCGGAGCCGGAGCACGGCGTGCGCTTCCGTTCGGGGCAACAGGCATGGCCCTGCTCTCACAACTTGATCTTGAAAAACAAAAGGCGCTGCTGGCCGCTCCATTTCAAACGTTCACTGCTAAAACGATTACCGATTTAGCTGGATACCTAGCACGTTTAGACAAGATTGAGCAGAGCCAATTGGTGATTGAGCGCGGAGAATATTACGATGGGATTATGGCGTTTGCCGTACCGGTCCAGGGCAAACGGCCGCTTACATTTACAGTTGTGGGGCCAGAAGAGCGAATATTACCTACCCAAGATTTAATAATTGAAGAGCTACAACATGCGGCCGAAAACTTTAAAAAGCTGCAGTTTGAATGGCCCATTTAGGACTGACGGTTAAGTTAGGCAGAGAATTAAATCTTTAGTTGATGAAGAACAAAGTTTAGTTCGAGAATTTCTAAACCAACAGACAGAATCTCGAAAAGATAGAGGCAAATTAATATGACAAACCAATATCCAATGAAAGCGGTGCCGGGCTATACCTCAAGCACTCCAGGTATCCAGCTTGCTTACCAAACAACTTCAGACGCTACCGATGAAGATTTACAGTTTTATCAACAACTTGGGGTGGAGTGGGCGATGGTGAATGTCTTCGACGCCCACAGCCACACAGCCGAATTCTATAAGCGGCTGGTCAAACGTTTTGGCGAATATGGCCTAAAAATTTACCGAATCACAAATACCAGCGTCCATAACGTGCCTGAGATCACACTGAATCTGCCCGGCCGTGACAAAAAAGTTGAAGAGTTCAAACAGTTCATCCGCAACATTGGTGAGGCAGGGGTGAAGTACAACACCTATGCGCATATGGCCAATGGCATTTGGTCGTCAGAGCGAACCGAAGGGCGTGGTGGCATGAGTGCACGAACGCTGGATTTGAGTAATGCCAAAGGTAAATGGTTTGACCAAATATATGAGGGGGAGCTCACCCACGGCCGGGAATATACAGAAGATGAGCTATGGGAAAACTTGACCCACCTCATCCATGAAATTACACCTGTGGCCGAAGAAGCTGGGGTGCGCATCGGCATCCATCCAGATGACCCACCAGTTTACGGGTTAGGCGGCATCCCGCGCTGCATGTTTGGCAACTTTGAAGGGTACAAACGGACGATGGAGATCGCGAATAGTCCAAATATCGGGGTGTGTTTATGCATCGGCTGCTGGCTGGAAGGAGGAGTTGCC
Organism: Anaerolineae bacterium; assembly: GCA_045105475.1. Classification (GTDB taxonomy): domain Bacteria; phylum Chloroflexota; class Anaerolineae; order Promineifilales; family Promineifilaceae; genus WTJY01. The sequence goes on along the minus strand of JBGCDP010000145.1, from coordinate 629 downwards.
GGCATGGGCAATAGCCCGGTGGATGCGATCAAACATTTTGGGGCAAAAGGTCAGCTGTTTAAAGTCCATTTTCGCAACGTATCGAACCCGATGCCAGAACCTTGGACTGAAACGCTAATCGACAATGGGTACCAAAATATGTATGAGGTGATGAAGGCATTGCGCGAGGTTAATTTTGACGGCTGCATCATTCCAGACCACATCCCGCAGATGCTGGGCGGACATCGAGTGGGTGTCGCTTATTCGATCGCCTATATGCGGGCCTTAATCCAGGCGGCTAACCATGAATTTGGCGGACCAGCTTAGGCTAATTGAGCGGTCATGACACGTTGGTTCAATAATTCTAGAAGAGAGATAATCTTCCGAATCGATTAACTATCATCAAACAAAACGAATTGGAGAACAAGCATGGAAAACAAGAAGCGAAAATTAATTGAAGGGCAACCGGTTTTGGTTGTGATTGACATTCAAGGAGGAGGCAGTAGCGATGATGAAGGTGAATCGTCATCAGATATGCCGTTCATGTCAGATTATCAAGATTATATGGACCGTGCGCCTGCTTTGGTTGAAAAAGCGAGAGAATGCGACATTCCGATTGTCTTTTTTCAAGAAGCGCATCGACGCAATTT
>JBGCDP010000144.1:0-9207 GCA_045105475.1 Anaerolineae bacterium | reverse complement strand
ATGGGTAAAGAAAAATTTGAACGCGGGAAACCGCATGTAAATATCGGAACAATTGGCCACGTTGACCACGGAAAAACAACGTTGACAGCGGCCATTACAAAAACACAGGCTTTGCAAGGATTTGCAGACTTCTCGCGATTTGATCAAATCGACAATGCGCCAGAAGAAAAAGCCCGTGGTATTACGATCGCGATCTCGCATGTAGAGTACGAAACAGAAAATCGTCACTATGCACATGTTGACTGTCCCGGTCACCGTGACTACATCAAAAACATGATCACCGGTGCAGCCCAGATGGACGGCGCCATCTTAGTTGTGAGCGCTCCAGACGGTCCTATGCCACAGACGCGTGAGCACGTATTGCTCGCACGTCAGGTAGAAGTGCCAGCCATGGTCATCTTTTTGAACAAAGTTGACATGATGGACGACGAAGAGCTTTTGGAACTTGTTGAGATGGAATTGCGTGAGCTTCTTGATCAATACAACTTCAATGGTGACGAAGTCCCAATCGTTCGTGGTTCAGCGCTAAAAGCGTTAGAAGCCGACGATCATAACTCAGCTGATTCAGCGCCAATTAAAGAGTTGATGGCGTCTGTGGATGAGTACATTCCACAGCCAGAACGTGCAACGGATCAACCATTCTTGATGCCAGTGGAAGACGTCTTCTCAATTCAAGGTCGTGGTACGGTTGTAACCGGCCGTGTTGAGCGTGGTGTTTTGAAAGCAGGTCAGGAAGTTGACATTGTTGGTTTGAAAGATACTAGCAAAGTTACCGTCACCAGCATGGAAATGTTCCACAAGATTCTTGATGAAGTCGAAGCGGGCGATAACGCTGGTTTATTACTTCGTGGAATCAAACGTGAAGAGATTGAGCGCGGTCAGGTACTAGCCCAAGCCAACTCAATCAAGCCACACACCAAGTTCACCGCAGAAGTTTACATTTTGCGTAAAGACGAAGGTGGCCGTCACAAACCATTCTTCAATGGATATCGTCCTCAGTTCTACATTCGTACAATGGATGTGACGGGTGCGGTAACATTGCCAGAGAATGTTGAGATGGTAATGCCTGGTGACAACGTCAACATGTCAGTTGAACTAATCACCCCAGTTGCACTAGAAGACGGTTCACGCTTTGCGATTCGCGAAGGTGGCCTGACTGTTGGTGCTGGCGTTATTACCAAAATTATCGAGTAATAACGATTAGTCTCGTATACCTTTATCTTTTTAACCTAAGGGAGGTCATTCATTGTGAAGACCTCCCTTCTTTTTCGACAGAGGTTCTTAGATCAGGTATACTTTTTTCCCTTTTCACCTAGTGAAAGAGGTAACTTTTCAAATTTAGGAAGGTAGCTCAATTTGGCAGAGCAACGGTCTCCAAAACCGTAGGTTGCAGGTTCGAGTCCTGTCCTTCCTGTTGAAATCACAAAAAATTTAATTGTGATCGTTTGCAATATTTAATAAAAAGGGCGGCAATCTAGTGGCTCAAGCTGAACAAACTGAACCGAAAAAGAGAACCGGAGCGGTAAAGAAATCCCCTTCAGGTGATAATAAAAAGCCTCAACCAAATGCAGTTACTCGTTACCTGCGCGAAACTCGTGGAGAGATGCGTAAGGTTACTTGGCCTACTAATGAAGAGGCTTGGAGACTAACTGGTATCGTTTTGGCGTTTACAGCTGTGTTTTCTTTGTTTCTTGGTGGTCTCGACTGGATTTGGTCCAACGTGTTCGAATTAGTAATTCGATTCATGGTTGGGCAGATTTAGGAAATGACATTTTATGTCTGATATTGAAGAAGCTCCAGAAGAAGAAGTAACCCAAAGCCTCCTTGGTGATTGGCGTTCTGAGGATGATGGTCGTTCTTGGTATGTAGTACATTGTTACTCTGGTTATGAGAACAAGGTCCGACATAGCATTGAGCAACGTATTGATTCAATGGGAATGCAAGACAACATTTTTGATGTTGTTGTACCGACTGAAGAAGAAATTGAAATCAAAGATGGAAAACGACGCACAGTTGAGCGGCGTGTATTCCCTGGTTATATCTTGGTTCAAATGGTTTTAAGCGAAGAATCATGGTATGTGGTTCGTAATACACCCGGTGTAACGGGTTTTGTGGGTATGGGTAATGAACCCACGCCTTTAAGACCAGATGAAGTTGCTCGAATTATGAACCGGATGGAAGCTGAAGCACCCAAGGTTAAATTTGATTTCCAAATCAACGAAAAAGTACGGATTGGGACTGGCCCTTTCAAAGATTTTATTGGCTCTGTCAACGAAATTGATGTAGACCGCGCTAAGGTTCGCGTACTTGTATCGTTCTTCGGCCGCGAAACACCGGTTGAGCTCGATTTTCTGCACGTAGAAAAAGTTTAAAACTAGCTTAAGTAATATTTAGGCTATTGATAAAGTTTTATTTCAGGAGAAATATCGCACTGGGCGGTTTTTCTCCTGATTTTGTCTTTAATAGACAATATATCTTATAGGAGGAGCCAAGTTTGATAAAAGCTTGGCGTAAGGACTCCAGGAGAACAAATGGCAAAGAAAGTCAAAGCAGTAGTAAAAATTCAGATCCAGGGTGGTAAGGCTAATCCGGCACCTCCGGTTGGTACAGCTCTGGGACCTCATGGTATTAACTTGATGGGCTTTTGTAAGGAATATAACGCTAAGACCTCTAATATGATTGGTCAAGTTGTTCCTGTTGAAGTGACAGTCTTTATGGATGGTAGCTTTGCTCTCGCCCTTAAGACGCCACCTGCGGCCGATATGCTTAAAAAAGCGGCCGGAATCAAAAGCGGATCTCCAGTTCCACATCGTGACAAAGTTGGTAAGGTTTCTCGTGCTCAGCTTCAGGAAATTGCTGAAGTTAAGATGAAAGACTTAAACGCAAACGATGTAGATGCGGCAATTAAAATTATTGCTGGTACGGCTCGTAGTATGGGCCTGACTGTAGAAGGTTAAGGGCTGGCTAGTTTCTAGCTCAGGAGAAATATCATGGCTAAACACGGAAAAAAATATCTAGAAGCGGCTGGAAAAGTTGACCGCAATAAGTTTTACGCACGCGAAGAAGCGATTTCTTTAATCAAGGCAACTGCGTATACCAAATTTGACCCAACGGTTGAAGTTCACTTTAATTTGGGTGTTGACCCACGTAAAGCTGAACAGATGGTTCGCGACGTTGTGGTTTTGCCACACGGCTTGGGCAAAACTGTAAAAATTCTTGTTTTTGCTGATGGCGAAGATGCTGTTACTGCGAAAGAAGCTGGTGCAGATTACATCGCTGATGCGGATACAGTTAAAAAGATTCAGGGTGGCTGGGTTGATTTCGATATCGCGATTGCTGTGCCACAGCAAATGGGAATGGTCGGCCGTTTAGGACGTATTCTTGGGCCTCGCGGTTTAATGCCTAGCCCTAAAGCTGGGACTGTTGTTCCCGGGCAGGACTTGCCGCGTGTAATTGAAGAGTCACGCGCAGGTCGTGTTGAGTTCCGCGTGGACAAGACCAGTAACTTGCACTCACCAATCGGTAAAGCTAGCTTCAGTGCAGAGCAACTGCTAGAAAACATGGATGCTTTGTTTGAGGCAATTCGTCGGAATAGACCTGATGGATTAAAAGGACCGTTTGTTAATCGCCTTACGATTGCAAATACGATGGGACCTGGCATTAAGGTCGATCATAGCGAAGCAGGCTTCTAGTTTGGTTTGCAGAATATCAACGGCTGATACACAGCTTTAGATGATCACTTTGTAAAGTTTTTGGATTGCAGGCATGGTTATGCCATAATCCTAATTGTTAAAAAATAAATAGACTGAAAAAATTTACCATAGACAGCTGGTGTTACTTTCTGAAGTAACTTAATTTCCAGCCGAGGTGGGTGAAACAGTTCGTTCGATGATGTGTGATTGGATTAGCAAGAAAAATCTTGCTGACTGAATAGCAATCATCTTTTAAAATGAAACCTGGATCCCCGCACGGCTGTGCGGGGATTTTTTTATTCTGGTGTGAGGAGGCGAAATCTCTTGGCTATCTCAAAAAAACGTAAGGAAGAGCTTGTAGCTCTGTATGCGGACTTAATTGAGCGTAGTGATGCGATATTTGTAACCAAATACACCGGTATGTCGGTTAAGCAGATGGAAGAACTGCGTCAACAGGTACGTGAGTCAAAAGGCTCACTACATGTGACAAAGAATACCCTGCTAACCCATGCACTTGAACAAGCTGACCTTCCAGTTCCTGCGGAACTATTAAACGGTCAGGTTGCAGCAACTTTTTCTCTTGGTGAAGCTCCGGCTTTGGCTAAGATGCTAAAAGACTACGCTAAAAAAGACGATTTCTTCGAAATTCGCGGCGCAGTTTTTGGTACTCAGATTCTTGATGAAAAAGGTGTTGATACCCTTTCAACAATGCCCACGCTCGATGAAGTTCGTGGACAGATGGCTGGGTTGTTAAGTGGTAAGTCGATTACCGGTAAGCTGGTTAGATTGTTGGCAACACCTGCGCAAGATACGGTTAATATCTTGAACAATAGCGTGAAACAGGTCGTTAATGTCCTGAATGCTCACGCGACTTCAGAAAGTGCAGAATAGTTCTCACTTTCGATTGATTAATAAATAAAATAAACTTTGCTCTTGTGGCTGTTAAATCGGCCATGAGAATGTTAGTAAGAAAAACGGAGAAATATAATGGCCGATTTAGAACAACTCGTAGAATCACTTAGCGCTCTATCTTTGATGGAAGCTGCTGAGTTGACAAAAATGTTAGAAGAAAAATGGGGTGTTAGCGCAGCTGCACCTGCTGGCATGCCAATGATGATGCCTGGTATGATGGGCGGCGGTGCTGCTGGTGGCGCAGCTGAAGAAGCTGAAGAACAAACTGAATTCAATGTAAAATTGACTGACGTTGGTCCTAAGAAAATCAATGTAATTAAAGAAGTCCGCGCTTTGACCAGCCTTGGCTTGAAAGAAGCTAAGGAAGTTGTAGACGGCCTTGGCATGATCCTTGAAGCTGTTAGCAAAGAAGCTGCTGACGAAGCCAAAGGTAAATTGGAAGAAGCTGGCGCGAAAGTAGAGATTAGCTAATCTTTTTTCACACTAAATAATCCAGGTTCTAATGAGAAGCCGGTCTTTCGAGATCGGCTTTTTGTTTTCTGGGTAATGACTCGGTGTTAGAAGGACCTTTTTCGGCTGTTGGTCAAATAGGGATTTCCTGTGTAGAGTCAGATAAAATTTTGTAATGAATAAGAATAAGATTATTTTGGGATCGGCCTCTCCAAGAAGAAAGGAGTTATTGGCAAAGTTAGGTGTAGCGTTTGAGATACTAACGGCCGATGTTGATGAAGATGTCGTGACGGTTGCAGACCCGGCCGAAAATGTGTTGGGGCGGGCACGGTTGAAGGCGGCTGCTCTAAAAGTGATCATACCAGAGGGCGCTATTGTTATTACGGCTGATACGACAGTGGCTGATGGGGCTGAGATGCTGAACAAACCGGCCGATGAAGACGAAGCGTGGAGTATGCTGAGGCAATTACGGGGACATACGCATCAGGTGCATTCTGGTGTGATTGTGATAGGAGCTGATGGAGTCGAGCATGCGATTGTGAATAGCAGTGATGTGGTCATGCGTCCGTATACCGATGAGGAGATTGCAGCTTATATTGAGACGGGTGACCCGATGGATAAAGCTGGTGCATATGCGATTCAGCATCCGGAATTTCGCCCTGTGGCTGAAATAAACGGCTGTTATACGGGAATTATGGGGTTGCCATTGTGTGACGTGGCTGAAATGCTTAGAGCATGTGGTGTTGAAATATCTGCACTTGGGGTGATTACAGAAGAAGAAGCTCGAGATTACCTTTTATGTAGCCGATGCAGTAGTGTGTTTAAACCTCGGAAGGTTGATTGATTAAACTGAAGGTGATTAAATAGAATCTAGGAAAAATCATACGAAATGTGTTCTTATAAACATTATCTTTAGTTGTTTTTAGTTTGAGTTTGGGCGGAGCTTTGATTAAGGATTTATTTAAGCAACATGACAAAAATATTAGTTGTTGAAGATGAGCAAGATATCAGAGAGTCTATTGTTGACATGCTCGAGCTTGATCAGCATGAAGTGTTTGAGGCCGCAAACGGTAAAGAGGCTCTTGATGTCGTGAGTCGTGTTCAACCTGACCTCATTATTAGCGATATCATGATGCCGGAAATGGATGGCCATGAATTGTTTCATGCGCTCAAAAAGAATCTTGAGACCTCTCAAACTCCATTTGTGTTTTTGACGGCACTTGCTAACTATGAAGATCTTCGTAAAGGAATGGATCTTGGAGCTGATGATTATTTAATTAAGCCGTTTACATACCAACAGCTAATAAAAGCAGTGCAAACTCGGCTGACCAAACAAGCGGCCGAAAACGAATATCGATTACGCCAATTTATTCATTCATTAATTGAGATTCAAGAAAAAACCAATGAAGAGCTTGCCAATAAGCTGGAGTCATTTTCACAGGAATTACTTGGGCTGAGACTTTTATTAAACAATGCAGGTGAATCATCTACATTGCAGCCTGTAAATCCACAACAAAAAATCGAAGACATTCAGCAGAAGTTAAACGATTCAACCGTGCTGTTGAATCCGATTTCAGCGTTTGAGCAGATTAATTTAGTTTCGTTGCTATCTTGGCTTTTTAAAAACAGGGTGGATTCGGAGAAAATCAAAGTTGATTTTCAGCGATCTGGCCATTCGATCGAGTTTAAACAAAAAACAAAATTGTATATTTTTCGCATTTTTGAAGAGATTCTCGCGAATATTATTAAGCATAGTCAATGCTCAAAAATAATAATCTATATTCATGGAACCAAGGATGCGTTTATTGGCTCTGTCGAAGACAATGGAACTGGCTTTAATTCCGAAAAAAATCTACAGGCTGACCAAGTTGGTATCATGCAAATGACCGAGCGTGTTCGTATGCTTGGCGGTGAGCTTCATATTTATTCAACTGAAAGCGGCGGGACAAAAGTATCTTTTTCTATACCGGTTCAAACTGCAGTTTTTCAGCTTCAAGAAGGTAAAGAAAATCCTCATTCTAAGCTTGAAATAATACCAAAGGAGTCCAATTTAGAGGGCCTTGACATTATTGTGGCGGAAAGGCAGGATATTGTGCGTTATGGTCTTTTGTTATTGTTAGAAAATTCTTTCGCGGTCGAAAAAATTCGTGGCGCTGCTGATAGCTTTGAATTATTCCAAGACATATCACGATATGCACCAAAGTTAATCTTGTTAGATTTAATGCTTGATGAAGGGAGTGGTTTTGAGTTACTGAGGTCGATTAAGTCTCAGTATCCAGAAACTTATGTGATTGCCTTTTCTGCCCGAGAGCAAGAAATATTTGCAGCAGAGGCTTTAAAATACGGGGCTGATGGCTACTTGCTTAAATCTGCAAGTACGGCCGAAATGCTTGAGGCGGTAGATAAAGTTCTAAAAGGGGGTAAATTTATTTCTACCCGGATTAATTTGGAGTTGGACCAGACTCTGGTTAAGCGATGGGGAACGACTTATTCAGCAATAGATAGTTTAACCTCACGGGAAAAAGAAATTATCTTATTGGTCATCGATGGCCTTTCTAGCTCTGAAATTAGCGAAAAGCTGTTTGTAAGTAAGCGGACGGTTGAAAAGCACCGGAGTAATTTGATGAACAAGTTAAAGCTAAAAACCCCAACTGAATTAATCAGTTATGTATCTGAGATGAGTTTATTGAAAGAACGAGCCTAACGGTCAATTTTTATTGAGCAATCTTAGGGAGATTGATACAGTTGTTGAAGCCTCTGGTTCACTATCGATGAAGACGTGACCTTTATAGATATCTGCGATGCTTTTAACAATCGCTAGACCAACTCCAGCACCTTGTTGTTCGAATTTGCTGCGATCAAATTGATTAAAAGCTTTGATGTTGGCGATTTGTTCAGCTGTGAATCCGATGCCTTCATTGGTAACAGATATCGTGTAAAAGTCACCGTCTTTTTTTCCTATGACCGTTACCGGTGTGTCGTTTAATGAAAATTTGAACGCGTTTTCAACCACCATGGCAACTAACTTTTCAGCATGATCATTAATGATAAATACATCACCCTCTTCAATATTTAGCTTTAGGTCGCTGGTGCGATTGGCTTTAAATGCATATGATTCAGCCACATGCCTAATGACGAATTCAACCCCTTTTAGTTGGCTGAAGTTGTGAACTTTTTCTAGGATAACCGGTTCATGTTTAATGAGTTGCAATTGAGAGTAAAGTATGAAGTTTTCGATCGTATTATCGAGTCGATCGGCTCCTCTTCGCATATAACTAAGCATCTCGCGGATTTCTTTTTTATCGTAAGTATCTAATCCATCCTCAAGTAAAGATAAGAAACCCAGAATTCCATTTAGGGGTGTGCGTAACTCATGAGGGATTGTGGAGTTGAGATAATTGCGCAAAGACTCGATTTGGTCTGTGTTATATTTGTTGATTTGCGAATGTCGCTCTAGTCGAGACTTTACTGTATCAAGCAGCTCTTCGGCCGTAAATGGCTTTGTTAGGTAATCATCTGCACCTAAAGCCATCCCTTTACGTTGATCTGTTTTTGTTGCTTTTGCAGTTAGAAAGATAAATGGTGTGGCTGCAATATCTGAAAACTTGTTGAGCTGAGACCGAACTTCATATCCATCAGCAATTGGCATCATTATGTCGCAAAGAATCAAATCAGGTTCACAAGATCTGGCAAGGTCTATGCCCTCACGCCCATCAGATGCTGTTTCAACCTCGTAGCCCGAATATTCAAGCGCATCCACAATAGATTCGCGAATACTGGACTCATCTTCAATCACAAGCACTTTTGTCATTCTTCGTCACCGTTATTATTTGAACTTAATGGGATTGAAACACAAAAAGAGGTGCCTTCTTCAAAGATACTCGTAAAAGAAATTTCTCCATTATGTTTCTCAACCGCTTTTTTGGTTATAGCTAGTCCCAACCCTGTTCCAGAAAAATCTCGTGCATTTGTTGCACGGTGGAAAGGGTCAAAAATATGAACCTGATCTTTATCTGGAATACCGATGCCATTGTCACTGATAATAACTGAAAAATCATGTTCGTCATTACTTAAAACTATGTCGATTTTTGATCCTTTTGGTGAATATTTTATGGCGTTGGTGACCAGGTTTGTGATGATTTGCCTCAGCAGG
>JBGCDP010000143.1:0-14790 GCA_045105475.1 Anaerolineae bacterium | reverse complement strand
ATTGCGTATCATGGTGTTCCTTCTCCGGTTTTTGATGATGGTTTTCCAGTTGGATGGCTTGAATATGAGACGGGTGTTTATGTGGTATCTGAACCCACAGGCTCACAATCGTGGTATCCGGTAAATAATCACCCATCTGATAAGGCGACCTACGCAATGCACATAACTGTGCCTAAGCCGTATGTGGTTGCCGCAAATGGGACCGCATCAGACCCGATTGAGGGTGAACAAGATATCGCCTACACGTTTATTGAAGATGATTTAATGGCGAGCTATTTAGTTACCGTCAATATCGGCGAGTACGAGGTTTTCTCAGAAGTAGGGGAGTTAAGCGGCATTCCAATTACAAACTACATTGAAAAAGGAGTTTCACCCGATCTTTTAGATGCTTTTGAAAACCAAGATGAAATTCTGGCGATGCTCATTGAACGTTTTGGCCCTTACCCTTATGATGAAATTGGGGGAATTGTGCCCGCGGCCGATTTCGGTTACGCATTAGAAACTCAGACTCTGCCGATTTATGGCCAAGGTATTTTGAGGCGTGCCGGTGATTTTGTCGTTGTGCACGAACTGGCCCATCAGTGGTTTGGAAACAGTTTGTCACCAAAAACGTGGGATCAGATATGGCTAAATGAAGGCTTTGCTAACTATTCAGAGGTTCTGTTGCTTGAATATACAGATGGCAGAGAAGCGGCCGAAGGATATGTGCAGACTCAGTATGAGAGTGAGCTATTGCGGACCGTACCACCAGGCGTTATCACATCAGGCGATGTTGGCAGCTTGTTTAGCAGCTCTGTCTATCAGCGGGGTGGGTTGACACTCCATGCCCTGCGACTCACAGTTGGGGATGAGACCTTCTTCGAAATCCTTCGAACTTATGCGGCTAAATTTGCGCATAGCAATGTTGAAACTGAAGATTTCATCCTGCTCGCGGAAGAGATTAGCGGTGAACCGTTGCGAGACCTGTTTGATGCTTGGCTTTATCAAGATACTTTGCCCGAACTGCCTGAGCGTTAGCCGCTTTAGTAGTAAGGCTAATCTAAAAGGGGAGCCTGCAGGTTTAAAGTTGATCATCAGACCATACGGCAAATTCGTTCCCACTGGGGTCTGTGAAGTGAAAACGTCGGCCGCCTGGAAATTCAAATGTCTCGCGAATAATCTTTCCTCCGGCCGACTCAACTTTGGCTTGAGTACCGTCTAGCTCCTGGCTGTAAAAAATAACGATGATGCTCCCATTGTCGGCCGATACCACCAAGTCTGACTTGAAAAACCCACCATCCAGACCACTTTCTGCACTATAGAACGTTGTATAGTCTGGCCCATAATCTTCAAACCTCCAGCCAAAGGCTGTTTCAAAGAATGTTTTGGTTGCCGGAATATCTTTAGCTGGAATTTCTACATAGTTTAACTTTTCATGCTGGTTCATGGTTTTCTCCTAAGTGATGGAACTTAAGAAGATTGTAGCTCAAATATTCTAATTTTGAAATTCTTTGTCGAATTTATGGCTATTCAAACTGATAAATTCGCTTTAGCCGGATGCCTTTCGACTGCGAAAAAATTTAACCAAGCTCCAAATTGCGAAAATAACAAAAAGAAGCATGCTCCCAAATCCCAGAATGAGTTTGATGATCGTAATGGCAGAAATGAGGCTGGCCATGGTCAAGTCTGGATAGCTGGATGTATTGGTGTATAGCAGTAGATTTTCAACTACTTCTAGTACGAAAACAGCGGCCGGGAGCCATTTGGCAGATTGAACCCAATGATCGGCCGGAAATAGACGGGTTAGCACAAAGCTTAAGCCGATTGAAAGGGCAACGGCTGCTACCACTGCATTTATAATGTCTAGCAATTGAAATTGTTGATACAGAGTGCGACCAGCGTCACCTAAGTCTTCTAGCCATGTGGCAAGCTCACTGGCTTGATACCCAAATCGTTCTTCTGGCAGTGGGCCGATATTCATTTCAGCGATTACCGGATAGGGGCCAACTATGAAAAACAGAGAAGCAACCACTTGCCAACAGATAATGATTGCTAAAACCACCCACCCATTACTTGGTTTTAAAATGCTCATCTAATCCTCTTGTTTAAGCTAAATAGGCTATTTGATCGTTTCGGAAATTGGAAGAAGTTTGAATAATTTTCCCACCCAGTACATGGTTGTCAAGATGGTAGCTAACCGGGAGCTGTATGAAAGGATTGATTCTGAAAATCTAATAGGCTCCAACCTTCCTAGTTGTGGAGATTGGAGCCTATTATTAACTGACTGGCCTACGTCTTAGTTTCGATTAAATCGAGACAATAAATCAGACGTTGAGGTCATTCGAGAACCAGAGCACTGGGATGCCCCGGCCGTGTAGTTGTCTGTGAAGACGTTAGCAAAATCTACATTAATATTGCTTTCGAATACATCTCGATTGAGAATATTGGAAAACTGAGGGTTAACTTGTGCCCCGTTGAGTGAGCCAGAATAGAGATTGTAATCACAATTATTCCTGAAGGTGACGTTTCCATCTGGAAAGCTGGTTCGCCCAAAAACCATAATTGAATCTTCCACCGAATGCTCGGGGCTGCTCGTATTTGAATACATACTTAGAGAACCTTTGTTTGTGTTGCTATAGTGTCCGTAAATCGTGACGTTTTTTAGATTCCAGTTCTTGCCAGGATTATTAGCCGGGCTTTTCATACCTAAAGCGTTATGCATAAACCTTGTGATGACGACGTCTTCCAGTGTCAGATTGTTGATCCAAGCCGATGTATTTGTGCCGTTCCTGTCCCCTAAAATCATCCCTGTCATAAAATTCGGCCCGATAATCGTCCGCTTGACGGTTAGCGTATTAAAGTCGTTGCTGCTGAAAATCTGGATGCCGTCTGAGTGGGTGCACCAGTTAAAACTTTCGGTTCGATTGCTTGGGCTAGCTGGATAATATTGATAATCGCGTGCCATGTTAGGGGCGCCTAGCTCGTCACAACCGCTTTGGTTGCTTAATGTACATGTTTCACCACTTGGGCTGTTGTCTTGACCAGAGTGGGGCCGCATATTGTACAGCCACGAGTCGGTCAGCGTGAAATCATCCATGTTGTTATACACGCCACCGCTAGGATTGGTGTATCCGGACTGAATGGCATCGCTGGCGTTGTCATGGATTTCCATAAACTCAAACTTGTGGCCAACGCCTGAGATTTCGATTCCTGAGCTGGCATGGTCTGGATAGTAAAGATTGCTGCTTGAGCCATCGCTTTGACGTCGGATATTCCCATTGTTATAGATTTCCATGTAGCGTAGCGTAATGTTCTTCGTATTGTCATCCCGTCCGTTGTTGATTCGGTCAGATACAAATTTAACTCCATCTGCTTTCCAGCCATGAATGACAATCCCCTGTCGTTTCCGGCCGTCGACCGTCACATACGACACACCTTTCTCAAATAAGATTGAGTTGTCGCCTGCATTGTTCCACTCGCTTTGGTTCCAACTGCGCTGACCACATTCTGGAAGCAGCACGCTGTTCCCCCCGAAGAATATCGCCTGACCATCTCGCCCATTCTCTGAAGAAAGCTGAATTAAAATCGGATCATTATTCGTGCCGCTTTTTGCAGGTTTTAGCGTTGTCCGATAGGTCATCGAATTGCTTCCACCATCGAGAAAGACCGTATCGCCCGGCTGGAGCACACTCCAATTGATTTGGTTTAATTCATTCCATGCGCTTGCCCAAGAACGACCGTCTCCATTACTTCCATTTCTGGAAACAAAATAGGCATTGCCGTTGTTTGAGATCGGGGTTGCCGTTGGAACCGGGACTCCGACTGTTGCGGTTGGTGTTGGTGGCAAAGACGTTGGAGGAATAGAAGTGGGTGCTGGATTGGTTGGAATTGGGGCACCATTTCGAGAGGAAAGGACTAATTCAAACTTGTCTAGAAGTGTGCCTGTTTCTCGCTGGACAAATGAGACGGTGTGTTGCCCGGCCGAAAGATACACAATTTGTGGGTCAGCCTTGCTGCGATTGCTAACAAAGTCACTCACAAAATTGCTGCTTTTTCTTGCATCCCAAAGATAGCCGCCTGAAGGCAACCCATCTACCGTGATGAAAAATGAGTCAGAGTAAATATTAGGGGCTTTGACCCATGCTTGAAGCGCGTATTCGCCTGTGACTTGTACGTTCACACAAAAATCTGCGCGATCTTTCGCATCAAAATTGCCTCTGTCTGTAAAGCTGTTTGGAATATAAATATATCTTCCACCACTGGCACTGTTGTCATTGCCGATTGCCATGTCACCAAACAATGTTCCTTGCTCCGCCTCTTGAGCCAGCCCACCACAAACTCCGGAGCCTTGCCCACCGTTTGGTGTTGCTGTCGGTAATATGGTTGTGGGGGTGGCTGTTGGTGGAGCCGATGTTGAGGTCGCTTGGATTGGTGGGGTTTCGGTTGCAGTCGGAGGCACAGCCGTTGGCGGTGGGTTTCCACCACTGCTGGCGTGCAGAACCAATTCAAATTTATCTAGCAGTGTGCCACTTTCACGATGATGAAAAGCCAGCGTATGCTGCCCGGCCGAAAGATAGACAATTTGCGGGTTAGCCTTACGCCGATCGTTGACAAAGTCGGTTGTGAAGTCATTGCTTTTGGCTACATCCCATAGGTAGCCAGCGGCCGGTAAATCGTCGATTGTGACAAAAAACGAATCGGTTGTGATGTTGCGTGCATGCACCCACGTATTGATTTTGTACTCACCAGCTACTTGAACATTGACACAAAAATCTGCACGATTCGCTTTGTTTAAGCTGCCTGTTCCAGAGACGTTATCCGGCACATAAATAAATTGACCGTTGCTCGCACTGGTGCTGAAGCCAGTGGTCATTTGCCCAAATAGCGTTCCATTTTCCGCTTCTTGAATTAAGCCACCGCATACGGCCGCTCCACCCCCTGAGTTCGTTGTTGCTGTTGGTGCGATCTGAGTCGGTGGTTGTTGAGTTGGAACTGTTGTCGCTGTCGGCTGTTGATTGATTGGTGTCGCTGTTGGCAATGTTTGGGTTGCCGTGACGGTTGGTGGAAACGGCGTGCTCGTTGGCACCTGTGGATTAGGTGTTGCGACTGAAACTTGAATAAATTCAATCTTATCTAGTTTTGTATTCGGTTCCCGATGTACGAAGGTCAACGTATGTTGCCCTGCTGTGAAGTTGAAAATCTGGGGATTCGATACACCTCTATTACTGATTTCATCGTTTAAAAACTGGCTGTTTTCTGGGATATCCCACAGGTAGCTGTTTGAGATTGCTCCATCCACAAAAACATAAAGGGAATCACTATTGCTGTTGCTACCCTGCACACGCCCAATGATCCGGTATGTGCCGGCCGATTGAATGTTTACACACAGTTCAGCTCGGTTTTCCGGTTTTACTTCATAAATTTCTTCACCATAAGAAGATGGAACATAAATATATTTCCCACCACTTGCATTCCCATCTGATCCGATTTGCATGCCGCCAAATAAAGTTGCATTTTCAGCTTCTTGGTTTAAGCCGCCACATGTTTGTTGATCGTTTTGTTTTTGTTCGTAAAAGGCTGATGATGTTTCTGTCTGAGACATCATAATTACTGTTAGTAGAACTAGTGCGAATCCTGCCCAGATAGCAAAAGTTCTGTCTTTTAATTTTGAAACTAACATCTTTTCCTTGGTCTATAACGGGGCGAATAATTAATAGCTTTTCTTAAAGTCCCCGTAACTCTGGAGGAAGTCGACCGATGTTATGTGATGTTACATATTGGATTTGAAATATCTCAAAATGGCGGTTTAAATGCTTGAAATGCTGTTTTTGCTTAGTAGTCCCTATAAAAACTATCTTTTATGTAACAAAAACGGCTCTCAGGCGAGTGTTAAATGTTTTGTAAATCAGGGTGGCTCTAGATAGGCAAAACCCTGTTTAAATCAAAAACGGCCGGTCTCAAATTTGAGACCGGCCGTTTTTGATTGTAGAAAATTTAAGGTGTGAGCTTAAGCTAATTCTTTAAGCTTTGAGGGCTTTGGCATGATGAGCAATATGGTCACCAATGAACGAGGCGATGAAATAGAAACTGTGGTCATACCCCGGCCGCAAGTTGGCCGTGACCGGATATCCTATCTGCTCACATGTATCGATAAAAGTTTGATAGTGGAGCTGTTCCGCTAAAAATCCGTCAGCATCACCTTGGTCAATTCGCATCGGCATTTTTTCGGCATCTTGCTGGATGAGATGGTTTGCATCGTATTCCAGCCATGCAGAACGATCATCGCCTAAATAGTTAGAGAACGCTTTTTCACCCCAAGGGCATTGTGATGGTGCACAGATCGGGGCAAAGGCTGAGACAGACTTGAAGCGGCCGGGATTTTTGAGCGCAATCGTTAGCGCCCCGTGCCCACCCATCGAGTGGCCGAAAATACTTTCTTTGCCGGGAGCCCCTGGAAAGCTTTCCCGCACGATTCCGGTTAACTCTTCGGTGATATAGCTGTACATGTTGTAATTTTTTGCCCAAGCACCATTTGTTGCGTCCAGGTAGAAACCTGCACCAGTGCCGAAGTCCCAATTATCATCTTCACCTTCAATACCTGCCCCACGTGGGCTGGTGTCTGGAATGATGAGCATAACGCCATGTTCGGCCGCGTAGCCAAATGCGCCTGCCTTGGTGGCAAAATTTTCGTGCGTACAAGTTAATCCAGACAGCCAATAGAGTGCCGGAACTGGGCCATCGGCTGCTTGAGGTGGTAGATAGACAGCGAACTTCATTTCACACGCACACGCTTCTGAGTTATGCGTATAGACTTCCAGCCATCCGTCAAATGATTTAGTTCGGCTGATTTGGTTTAGGTTTGACATAAGTTGAATTCGTAGAGGCAACCCATGTGGGTGCCCTCGTTTTGCTGAAAGAGGGTGCCCCATGGGACACCCTCAACATTATTTGTTTAGAACAAGATGACTGAGCGAATGCTCTCGCCGTGGTGCATTAAATCAAAAGCCTTGTTGATGTCTTCGAGACCCATTTCGTGGGTAACCATCTCATCGATTTTGATTTCGCCAGACATGTAGCGATCAACATATCCAGGAAGCTCGGTGCGCCCCTTGACACCGCCGAAGGCAGATCCGCGCCATACCCGGCCGGTAACAAGTTGGAACGGCCGCGTTGAAATCTCTTCACCAGCGCCTGCCACACCAACGATAATAGACTCGCCCCATCCTTTATGGCAGCACTCGAGGGCCGCCCGCATCGTCTCCGTCCGGCCAATTGCTTCAAACGAGTAGTCAACGCCACCGTCAGTCATATCAACAATCACATTTTGGATCGGGTCAGAATGCTCTTTTGGGTTAACAAAGTCAGTTGCACCCATTTGCATGGCGATTTCTTTTTTACCATCGTTGATATCAATTGCGATGATGCGTTCAGCCTTAGCCATGACAGCACCTTGTAGAATGCTGAGTCCGACACCACCTAAACCAAATACTGCGACAGTTGAACCCGCTTCAACTTTTGCCGTATTCAAAACGGCGCCAATTCCGGTAGTGACACCACATCCAAGTAAACAGACTTTTTCAAGCGGTGCTTTTTTGCTGACTTTGGCAACAGAAACTTCTGGCAATACGGTGTATTCAGAGAAGGTTGAGGTCCCCATAAAATGGTAGATCGGTTTGCCTTTGTATGAAAAGCGCGACGTACCATCTGGCATTAAGCCCTGTCCCTGAGTGGCACGGACCGATCCACAAAGATTGGTTTTGCCGGATGTACAGAACTTACAAACGCCACATTCGGCCGTGTATAGAGGGATAACATGGTCGCCAACCTCTACCGAGGTTACCCCAGCACCGATCTCCCGTACGATGCCGCCCCCTTCATGCCCCAAAATAGTTGGGAATACACCTTCTGGGTCAATGCCTGAAAGGGTATAAGCGTCAGTATGGCATACACCAGTCGCGACGATTTGGATTAGAACTTCTCCGGCTTTTGGCCCTTCAACATCAACTTCAGTAACTTCTAGCGGCTTGTTGGCTTCCCAAGCGATTGCAGCGCGTGATTTCATGGGTTGTTTCTCCTTTTAATAGCGGTTGAAATATTTAAATGATGTGCACGGTTTTATTTTCTCTCTAAATAAGTAGACTCGCCAATATTTTGACACAAGTGGTTAAATCTGCCACAATAGTTGCCTAGGCAAACAATATGAAAGATCCTATCACAGACACCACGAGTATTGATAATGCAGTCGGGTACGTTATTGTCAAAGCTGCACGACATTTAAAACTTCACCTGCAAAGAAGCTTGAAAGAGTTCGGCATGGGGCCGGAGCAGTGGTTTTTGTTGTTTCGCTTATATGAACAGGACGGCCGGTCGCAAAAAGAGCTGGCAGATAACCATGCAAATGACTTCCCCAACATTACTCGCTTGATCGATGCCTTAGTTAAAAAGGGATACGTACAACGAAAAGTTGATGCGGCCGACAGACGTAAACAGCGGGTGTACCTGACACAACCCGGCCGAGAGTTTATGGAGACAAGAATGCCTTGGGTAGTTAAAACCCGCCAAGATATTTTTAAAGGAATAAGTGACGAGGAATTATTTCAGCTGGTTCAAACTTTAGAGAAAATAGAAGAAAATCTGAATTAGCCACTCTGTATTTTGGAGGGGCATTTTTTTGCGATAGTAGTTGCCTGGGCAATTATTATCGAGGCAAGGAGAAGCTCATGGAGATTATTATCGGATCATGGAGAGTCGCCATTGAACAAGTTTCCCCATCTGTTGAGGAACTCAGCCAAAAATACAGTCTAGCCGCGCCACGCTGGCATCAATCGATTCAACGGATGGGGTTTATTCGAGCGTATCAATCTATTTTTAGCCAGCTTCGCGACAGCTGTTATTCAGAACAGCCCGCTTTTGAGCTTGATGTTTTGGATGTGGGCATTGGGACGGGGGGATTGGCGCAAGCTTTGATCGCTGAAGACCCCAGGCCGATTCATCTAACAGGCATCGATATTTCGGCCGAAATGTTGGAGGAAACACGATCAAACTTAAAGGCTCAAGTGAGTTCTATGGATTTGCAGCAACAAGATGTGCAGCGACTTAACCTGCCTGACCATCAATTTGATTTGGTGATGGGGGCACATGTGCTTGAGCATCTTGATGATATACGGCCAGGGTTAAGTGAGATGGCGCGGGTCGCAAAACCTGGAGCGACTGTCCTGTTGGTGGTTACGAGACGCAGTTTGGCGAGTGCATGGCTGCATTTGATTTGGCAGATCAAGATGAGTAATGGACAAGAAGTATCTGACGTTTTTAGGCAGGTGGGGCTTGAAAAGGTTCAGTTGGTGCGTTTTCAAGCCCCAATTTGGTGCAACTGGATGAGTATTGCCATAATCGGAACCAAGCCAGCACGCTTATAACTTTGAGGCTAACGAGTAATTAAAAAGACCGCTTGGAAGTGATCTTTTTTATTAACGGGCTGGCTGGATAAAGAAAATTTAACCTTGCAGATGAGCTTCTGCAAACCACATCAGTTTGTCGATTTCTCGAGCGATTTCAGTAAACATGTAGGCCGTATCCATATGACTTACCGCTTCAGCTTGTGTGATTGCTACTCGAACGCCTGCTCAATGCTGTGCCCAACGCTCGACAACAATTTTGAGCATCGATTCACCATCAAATCTTTGCTCCTGAAATAGCTTCCTTCGATTTTCTCTAGAAGCGTTTAGTGATTAATTTCGGTTTATTTTTGCCGAACCTACGTAATAAATCTACTGCCGACGTTAATCCTGCTTTGTCAGCCTATTCATTTTGAATTTAACTGTTGTTAAGTTTGTGCAAACAACTGCTTAAACCTGAAATGAACCATTTTTCATCTCCCGCCTACTTATTGCCAAATTGATTCTTAACCGCTGCCGTTTTTTTCGTAAAACAGTTTGAATATAGTAATTAGACCAGAGAGGTTAATTTGATTTTGTACTTCTCAGTAACAAAACAAATCAATTTAGACAGGCGGAAGGTTCCAATGATTTCAGTGGGTCATAAGTTTCAAGAGAGTAAAGGTCAGTCACTAAATGATGAGGTGACTAGATTAGTACGATATTTCAAGACCAAAGAAGGTTTTTCACATTATCGACTGTTTGAGCCGCTTACTTCTCAGAGTTACTTTGTATTGCTGACGTTTTGGCAATCCTCGAAACATTATAAAAGGGCGACCCGCCAGTAATGGAGACATGAGATGTTTGAATATTCTAAAAATCGGCCGGAGCAAGAAAGTATCGCGGACGCACTTTTCCTACCAGATCTTGAGTTTGTATACAAAAATATCGCTCCGCACTGTATTTCTCTCATGCCTAGCAGCGTTGAGCAATTGCAAGAAATGCAGTTTCTGCTCTGGATGAATGAAATCCAGCCGCCAGATGAAACTTTGAGCCAAAGGAGATTGAACAATGATGGTTAGTGAACTACCACTACAGGCGGCCGCTTATGCCATTGCCCACATGAATGAAGATCACGGTCATGATCTGCTAGATATTGCTCGGCATGTAACTGGGTATCAATGGGCTGAATCGGCCATGATGACCGTCCTTGACAGCTGTGGTTTTGACCTGCTAATTAGCGGATCTGGTCAAAATGAATTGAAGCGTATCGAGTTTCCCGCACCTGTTACTGATGCAAAGGCACTACGTGCCGTGCTCGTTGTGATGTCACAACAAGCTAATCCTGAATTAATGGAGAATAAAATGAACGAATCAACTGAATTAAATTCTTTGGCCAGAGCCGAAGTGAACACAATAAAGGCCAGCCGGTATATGAAAGCACTTTGCAATCATTTTGATCGCAAAGCAAAAGCCAATTATGACGATGCAAAAGGGAAAATTGAATTTTCATTTGGATTTTGCAACCTTGAAGCAGCCGCCGACCGGCTATTTATCACTGTATCCGCCCAAGATGGAGAGCAACTTGAACGTACAAAACAGGTGATTGGCAGTCACCTCGTTCGATTCGGTGAAAAAGATGAATTGCATGTTGACTGGCTTCCAGCCTGATGACAGCCGTAGTCGGTATTTTTACCGGCTACTGACCACTGGTGTGAAGCCAGTTCGCTACCAATTCCTTTTACCTTTACCATGATTCAAGCACTTGTCTCAAAAAACAGCACACGCCTCATCGGCCCGGCCGTGCTTTTGCCCATCGGGCTGTTGGCGGGTGTTGCCCTGCTGATCTTCTGCTTGGCGGTCAGCAATAGTGGCAAATCCTGATTTCACGAATGATGATGCTAATAGTGGGTTGTTGGGAGGTTGGGAGATTCAACCAGCAAGCGCTTGAATGCTCTTAGATCACGAGCCTCCCTAGCGCTTTAGGATCGATTGTCATGTTAACTAAATGCTTTATCTCTCATCTTCTTCGAGATCAAGCATGACAGTGATTTCCTTCGAGGGCCGTCGCCATGTTACAGGGCGGCGGCCCGTCATTTTTACTGAAGTGAATATGCAATAACGCTGGATAATATTGTTGCTGGATTTTTCCGTAATGGGACGGTGCTTGATGGGATTCTATTCAAAGGGCTGTTATCCTTCATAAAATCTGGAGAAAATAAATGCTCATACAATATTTTGGCCATAGCGCATTTCTGATCACACTTGCCAGCGAAAACACGATCCTTTTTGACCCTTATCGGAATTTTGAGCCGAACTGGCTGTGGTTTGCTAACCGATTCCCACTCGTTAATCCTGACTTTGTTGTTATTACGCATCCCCATTTTGACCATGATGAGATTGACACTTTAACCAATTTCCCAACGATATTAAGGGATCCGATACAAGTGGAAGGGGATGGGTTCAAAATTTTGGCCATGCGCGACAAACACGCCAAAGGATACGGGGCTGAGTTTGGGGCATGGAATAATGTCGTTGTGTTAGAAGCTGACGGACTGCGTTTTTGCCACTGGGGGGACAATCGACCCGATCCATCGGATGAGCTTTTTGATTGGCTAGGTGAGATCGATGTGTTGGCAATGCCAATTGATGACAACGAGCATATTTTAGATTTTGCTGAAGTTGGCCCATTGCTTGAGCGTGTCCGGCCGAAAGTTGTTTTGCCTGTGCATTACAAAATCGATGGATTTAGCCATGAACAATCAAGCTTGGGGAAAATTGATCGCTGGCTAGCAACAATTGACCTCGTTAAACAAATTCCCCGTTCAGAGATTATGCTCGAACGAGATCATCTACCCGAGTTAACAGAAGTTTGGGTTTTTGAAAAAACTTTTTCTTAACTTATTTGTTTCATTTCAAATATTCAGTGACCCAGCCATTCTCATCATATCCAGCTAAGCAATCTTCAACTAAGGCTTTATACCGGTCTGTATCGCCCCGAATCTGCGACCAGCGTAATGTATCAAGCCGCTGCTGGTCTTTATTGCCTGCATAATTACGCTCGTATAAACCATGCCGTCCTGCAAATTCAGAATACATTGAGTCCCAGACTAAGTTAAAAAACTTGATTCGCTCCCGGCCGCTCAGATTGTTACCTTGATAATACTTGTCTAGCATGTGACTCATCTCAGCCGAATGCATATCTTGGACCCCAGAAATGGTAAAGCTGGGTGCTCCTGCTAATACTGTTTCAAACGTGTGGCGCACTTCCGTCCACGCATTTGTTGTAAAGATACGGCTGGCTGCGGCCGTCAATAGTTTCGGAACCACCGTATTGCCGATCCCTGGTTCAGGATCACATACCATCGCTGTTGTTAAGGCCCAAATCGTTTCACGCATTGCTACAAGCTCACCGATGGCAGCTTGCACACCCCGGAAGCTACTGGTGCCTGACGATTCTGTCCCTTTCAGCAACAGTCCGATGCAAAATTCAAGCTTGATCGATAAACGGACGGCTGACTGTAAATTGAACCGATTGAAGAAGCCTGAGCTAGCATAAAAGCCCTGTGTTTTTTCTACATCACGGAAAACAAGCACGTTTTCCCAAGGCACGAAGCATTTCTCAAAAACGACCACAGCATCATTTTCATCAAAACGGCTGGCTAGTGGCGAATCGAAAGGGGAGGCGGCTTTGTGTTCGTAAGACGGCCGACTGATTAGCTTGAGACCCGGTGCGTTCATGTCGGCGATAAACACCAGCGCCATATCTTCATCCCGGCCGACCTGCATACGCGCGGCCGTGCCGCTGTTGACCGCTACAAACGTTGCATGCGTCATTGCGGAGCCGGTCGCTACCATTTTTGCGCCACTGACATAAATTCCCTTGTCATCACTTTTATCGAGGGAAACATAAAGCTCTTTGACTTCGGCTCGCCCTTTGGCTCGATTGATCGGCGGGTCGATCAAGACATGGTTGAGGAAGAGAACCTGTGATGCATATTTTTTGTACCAGTTGAGCGCATTTTCTCCATATGGGTCATAAAAGCTGTGCCCTTCAGCCAATTGGGCCATAAACGCGGCTTTATAATCAGGCGTACGACCCATCCAGCCAAAGTTGATGCGTTGCCAGATAGCGATGGCGTTGCGTGCCCCTTTGAGGTCGTCAACCGAATAACTGGGTGCAAAAAACCGATGTGTGCGAATCCCGAATTTGTCGACCATTGTGAGGTCATCTTGTGTTGCAGGGTCATGTAGTGCGTCATATAGCTGAGCCATGCTGCGGGCCGCATTACGAAAAGCGGGGTGGGTTGCTACATTTTTGACCCGCTCGCCGTGATACCAAATCTCTCGGCCGTCATCGAGTGATTCCAGGTAGCTTTCTCCGGTTAGCATCTGATTGATTTCTGTTTTAATTGTCATGGGATTATTCCTCATCTGGTTTTTTGCGATCTGTAATTTTGCGTAATAGTTTGAGTAAAGTCGCTTTCTCTTCGGCCGAAAACTGTGCTTGTTCAAGCAAGATTCGATCCGCTTCTAGGGCATTGGTTTTAATGTCTGCTAGTAGACCTAGCCCCTTCTCCGTTAGTTTAATATGCTGCTTACGGCGATCTGTTTCAGATCTGACCCGTTCAACCAAGCCTCTCTTGCTGAGTGCATCAAGTACATGCACCATCATTGGCCCTGTTGTGCCAATATATTCAGCAATCTCTTTTTGGGAAAGATTTGGGTTGTTTGACATGAACTCAAGACTTATAAATTCTTTAGGTGTAAGCTCGAGCGGTTCCATCGTATCAATCGCGATTTGGGTTGCTTTGACATGTAGTAACCCAGAAAGATGGCCGACAATGTTAGGGAGATAGCTAAAGTTGATCAAATTATTTATGCCTAGGTTAATCAGACCGAGAGAAAGAAAATTTTAAATCATTTAATATTTAATGATTATTGTATGGTGCTTTGCCAAGCTTTGCAAAAAAAAGCCTCCATCAGTTCGCACATCTAGCTATATTTAAGCAAGCCCTATGTGCCTAAGATTTGTGTTAAAAGCTCGGATTGCGAATTTGCAAATTCTGCAGGAGGCAGCTAGACTACATACATGTAGATAGATTTGTAGGTGAGTAAATATGACCAACACAAAAACAAAAATATTAGATGTGGCTGAGCGATTGACCCAAACAAAGGGATTCAACTGTTTTAGTTATCTCGACCTCGCCGCTGAAATCGGGATTAAGTCATCGAGCATTCACTACCACTTCAAGACGAAAGCTGATTTGGCATTGGCGTTAGTAGAACGGACTCATGATGTGCATACGACCGCTTTTAGAAATTTAGACAGAGATGTTGATACGCCCCAAGAACGCTTGCAGTCGATGATTAACTTTTTTCAAGGATACATAGTCGATCAGAAATTCTGCATGTGTGGAATGTTGGCGGCCGAATT
>JBGCDP010000142.1:0-3155 GCA_045105475.1 Anaerolineae bacterium | reverse complement strand
ATCATTGGCCCATTTTTCTAACAATTTAGCCTATGCGACTCATATCTATAATTTTGCGCCTTTTACTTTTTGTAACGAGCCTTGTCCTCACGGCTACATCTCTTCCTTTGGGAGCATGGCTTTTATTCAACTTTGAATCATGGCAAGGGTTGATCTTAGCCATTCTAGGAATCGTGGGACCATTGTGGGGATTTTGGCTCTTTTTCGGCCGGGGTTACCCAAAGTTCAAGCAAATCAATTTAAGATGCGTTGGCATCGTCGGGGTTTTAACTGCGCTTCTATTGATTCTTACACCTAGCGGCAGAACATATGAGAATACTGCCATCCGCCATATTTATAGCAATGGCGGTCGGTTTATTCGCTTCTCCCCATTCAACATCATTCCAGAAATCGAGCAGATGAATGTCGGAACCAATCTACTCGGGCCGCTTGATGCATACATCGACAAAGAAAAATCAGACAGGCTGGCCGATTTAACCCTCACGATTTACCAAGAGATGAGGCAAGATGCTGACTTTCGTCGAGCTGGATCGGTGATGGGGTTGACGTTGCGGGAGCCGTTTCAGATTCCGTTTGATAATGGGCACACTTATCTGTATATCCCCAAAAAAGCATCGGCCGATCATCCTGTGCCTGCCATCGTTTTCTTACACGGGGCTGGTGGTGCATTCAAAGCATATCAGTGGATATGGCGCGATTTTGCTGAAGAGAACGGCTTTGTGATCATCTCACCTTCGTATGGAGCAGGGCTATGGCCTGAGCAAGAAGGAAGCGAAGCGGTGATTCGAGCGTTAGATTATGCGGCCGACTATCTGCTCGAAACAGATGGGTTAGAGCTAAATCAAGACCACATCTGGCTCGCCGGGCTCTCAAACGGGGGCTATGGCACCATTCACACCGCAACCCGACATCCTGACCGCTTTGAAGGGCTGATCTTGATCTCACCCGGCATGCCCAGTCAACTCATGATCGAGCAAGATGGGCCGTTTAACACAGCATGGCGTGGCCGGCCGGTGCTTCTCATTCATGGTGAACAAGACCTTCGCATGCCGATGAACTACCTCAATCAGCATATCGGCTTTATGGAAAATGGGGAGATCGATCTTAAAACGGTTCTGTATTCTGAAGAAGATCATTTTCTGTTTTTTGCACAACGGGAAGAGCTAATGGAAACTATTGCACATTGGATTGCAAAGCCGTAGACCATCGGCATTCCCTTTCTGTGGCAAAATACAGCCCCTATTTGACAACCCCTACCAACCTAAAGATAATTCCAGTCTTAAACTTTTTCATCAACTTCAGAAAGGAGGTGTAACCAAATGGCGACAGAACAAAATTTATCCCAACAACAGAGCAACATGCTTGCCAGTTTTTATGGTGCATCTTCTATCTTGGATAAAGATTAGTCTTTAACCGATATAGCTAGCATAACCAAACCACTGACCGCAGGTGCAACCGCTCTGCGGCTTTTTTTTGTCTAAAAATGTGTATCACACAGCCACGGGATAATCTGTTCTCGTGGCTTTTCTGTTTTTTTAGGACAACACAAAACGGCCGCGGGTAAGTTATCCAGTCGCCGTTTTAAACCGTAATCCAAAGGAACAGAACCTTGTTAACCCCTCGTAACAAAAAGTTTTTATCATATTACCGGCCATACACCGGCCGTTTAACCGTCAATTTAGCCTGTGCCCTATTCAGTTCAGTTGCCGTTCTACTCATCCCCCTCTGCGCTCGATACATCACCAAAACGATCTTGGCCGATGTAACGCCCCAATCCACCAGCCAGATTTATATGATGGGGGCCGTTATGCTTGTCCTTGTTGCCGTGTACATCGCTGGCATTAGCGTTGTCGATTATCTGGGCCATTTCATGGGGGCGATGATGGAACGCGACATGCGGGAAGAGCTATTCGCCCATCTTCAGAAATTATCGTTCAGTTTTTATGACAGTCAGAAAACCGGGCAGCTCATGTCACGCCTCACCAACGACTCGTTTCACATGTCCGAGCTGTATCATCACGGACCAGAAGATGTTGTGATCTCCTCTCTCAATTTCATCGGAGCCTTCATTATTTTACTCAGCATCAACCGATGGTTAGCCATCATCGTCTTTATGTTTTTGCCGATCATGGCGGTATATGCCGTCTACTTCAATCGGCAAATGCGGAAAGCCATGCGTTTGAGCAAAGAGCGCATCGGAGACATTCATGTTCAAATCGAAGATACACTGGCGGGAATCCGCGTGGTGCAAGCGTATGGGAATGAGCCGCAGGAGCAGGCGAAATTTAATTTTGAAAACAGCCAATTTCTAGAAAGTCGTCGATTAGAGTACAAAGCTGAAACCTACTTTTTTGATGGGATGATGCTGTTCACCCAACTTATGCCGGTCGCTGTAATTGTGTTCGGCGGCATCGCCATCACCCGTAACACGCTCGATCTACCCGACCTCCTCACCTTTTTGCTTTACATCGGCATCCTTATCGAGCCGATCAGACGCTTTAGCAATTTCACACGCCTTTACCAAGAGGGGATCACCGGGTTTGAGCGATTCGTGGAAATGCTTGAAATTCAACCGAAAATCCAAGATTCGGCCGACGCGGTTGCCGTCGCTGACATGCAGGGACAAATCGAATTTAACCAAGTCAGCTTTAAATACAAAGCCGAAGAGGAGCGCGTCTTAAAAGAGCTTTCATTGTCGATCACGGCCGGGGAATATGTCGCGTTTGTCGGAGAGTCAGGTGTGGGTAAAACAACGTTATGTTCGTTAATTCCCCGCTTTTATGAGATTGATTCAGGCACCATCCAGATTGACGGCCGGGAGATCAAATCGATCCAGCTCGACTCACTGCGGAAAAACATCGGTATTGTGCAGCAAGACGTCTACCTGTTTTCCGGCACCGCGGCTGAAAACATCGGCTATGGCAAGATCGGGGCGAGCCGAAGAGAGATTATTGAAGCCGCCAAGCAAGCCCATGCCCACGACTTCATCATGGACCTACCAAATGGGTATGACGCCGACATCGGCCAGCGCGGGGTCAAGCTCTCTGGCGGACAGAAGCAAAGGCTAAGCATTGCGCGCGTTTTCTTAAAAGATCCGCAGATCCTAATCTTCGATGAAGCGACCAGTGCGCTCGACAACGCCAGCGAACGAGCAG
>JBGCDP010000141.1:0-5522 GCA_045105475.1 Anaerolineae bacterium | reverse complement strand
ATTGAATCAAGCTGAGCATAGTCCGGCACAAATTTCGTGTGCACCTTGATCTTATCGACTGCGGACTGGCCTCGCTCCTGACGAACCAGATCGACAAACTCCCCAATCATCGCTTCAACCCCGGTATAAATGTCGGCACAGTCGAAGGTGGTGATACCCGCATCGACAAACGTAAGCATGTCACGCACCGCATCAGCTTGATTCACATCACCGTGATCACCAGAAAGCTGCCATCCTCCTTTAATCACTCTTGAAATTGAATAATTGGGGCGTAATTCAAACCGTTCAACTTGACTCATAACATCTCCTAATAGCGGGATAAAGTTTGATTATAACACTTCCTATTCGGCTTCAAATCTATCTTCAACCGTGATTCGTCATCAGCTGGCCAGGAACTAAATTTAGACCAGAAGTTAATTAAAGCACTGTTTTTTGCCATCTCGATTTTATGATTAAGCTGAGTTTAAACAGCCAACATCACGGCTGTTATAATGGTTCGAATTGTTAATCATATTTTCAAAAACGAGGTATAAATGACTTTTGGATTTCCAGCTTTTCATACAGAAAAACACCCTGTATCACCAAATCGTAGTCAACATATTCATGAGGATATTAAGCGAACACTTTCTAGTCTTTCATGGGGCATAACAGAGAAGTCAGCCAATCAAATTTTGGCTTCTACAAGCGTAAGCTTATGGTCTTGGGGTGAAAAGATAATCATCGATGTTCTGTCAGATGGTTCTATTTCAGTGACGAGTAAATGTTCCTTGCCCACCCAATGTTTTGACTGGGGAAAAAACAAGACCAACGTTGATCAATTTTTGTCTGAGTTAACGAAATAAAGCGAAAACCCTGAGGTGACACAATGC
The DNA here is from genome assembly GCA_045105475.1 of Anaerolineae bacterium. Classification (GTDB taxonomy): domain Bacteria; phylum Chloroflexota; class Anaerolineae; order Promineifilales; family Promineifilaceae; genus WTJY01. The sequence continues at coordinate 4,653 of JBGCDP010000141.1, read as the reverse complement.
AAGATTTAGGTGAGTTTTTCCCATGTTTAAATGTTCAAGACCTTGAAAAGTCTGTCGATTTTTACCAAAAGTTGGGCTTCAAAATGACGGGCGATCACCGGCAAGAAAATTGGGCCGTACTTCAGCATAACAACATGGCGCTCTGCCTATATCAGGGGCATATAGTTGAAAATATGATTAACTTTCGAGGCGGCGACGTCGAAACAATTGTTAAGGAAGCATCGGCCGCAGGGCTAGAGTTTGAAAACCCGGCCGCGCAAGAGTCTGATGGATCTTGGGGTGCCGAAATTCGTGACCCCGATGGGAATGTGATCTATTTCAACACCTTTCAAGATGAGCGAGATCAGTATGTCAAAACCGGAAAATTGATCGATTATTAGTGATGCGAATGACGATTGACCTAATTTACAATCAACTGGTTTCCGATTTAGAAGAAGCTGGCAAAAACAGCCCGTACCCGGCCGATGCCAATGAGCTTGATCCTCGGTATAAAGCGTACGGGGTTCGCTCGCCTGAAAAGAAAAGCATTTTCAAAGCCCATCGGCCGAACATTCGCCAACTCAATCAGGCTGATCAAATCAAGCTGGCCGAACGTCTGATCAAGTCAGGCTTTGGCGAACAACAAACGCTGGGACTGTTTATCCTACAGCCGCTGGCTCACACCTTCACTCCCGACAAATTTAATCAGATTGATGAGCTTATACGATGCCTGCACGGCTGGAGCAAAGTCGATGAGTTCGCAGGCTCACTATTGCGTGACATTCTGTTTGCACATCCAGCCCCATTTTTAGAGCTTGTCAAAACGTGGAACAGTGATCCCGACCTATGGCTACGCCGCATGAGCGTTGTGCTGTTTACCCGTAAAGTGGCCAAGTCCGGCACGTTTACCGATTTCGCGCTCGATATGTGCCACAACCTCATGCATGCACCAGAAGATCTGGTTCAAAAAGGGGTCGGATGGGCGCTTAAAGATTTGATGCGAGCTGATAAAGATCGAATCTTAGAACTGGTTTATCAACTCAGAAAAGAGGGAGTATCGAGCACAATCACACTGTATGCGATCCGTGATCTAAAAGGGGAAGAACGAGCTAACTTTCTGGCTCGAGAATAATTATGAAACATCAAGATTTAAAGTTGGAACCGATCAACAAAGCGGCCGTTGGTGAAAAAGTCAACTGGCCTGCTAACAAAAAAAGTTGCCTCTTTGTCTCTTTTGACTTTGATGCTGAAACCGCGTGGTTCGACGAACGGGCGGCCGATTCTCAGCAGCTCGTCCGGATGTCACACGGCGGATACGGACCGCGTGTTGGCATTCCCAAGATTCTCGAATTGCTTAAAAAGCTCGACATTCCCGCCACCTTTTTCGTGCCCGGCTGGACGGCCGAAACCTACCCTAAAATCTGCGAAGACATTTTAAAAGCAGGGCATGAAATCGGTCATCACGGCTACTACCATTTCAAACCGGCGACTGGTGAAGGGAACGGCATCGATTCGCTGGAGCAATCGTTGGCTGAAATCGACAAAGGGTTTGAGGCGTTAGAACGTGTCTTGGGGATTAAGCCGGTAGGTTATCGTGCCCCTTGTGGAGAAGGGTACGACCTTCTTTTGCAGCATATGAGTGACAAGGGAATCAAATATTCCAGCTCATGGCGGGACGACATTCTGCCCTATCGGCACGTGCTGGCGTCTGGCCAGATGGGGCCGCTCGAACTGCCATCGAACTCAGCGTTTGATGATTGGTATCATGGGGTGCTTCGCGGCGGCAGTCGGAACATGTTGGCTCGTGAACAGGTGTTCTCGATCTGGAAAGATGAGTTGGATCAAACCCATGCATGGGGCGGCTTAACAACGACGGTATTCCATCCACAGGTTTCCGGACGGCCGTCACGCTTTATGATTCTGGAGCAATTTTTTTTTTTTTTTTTAGGCATCGACGATTTGTGGATTGCAAACGGGGAAGCGATTTTGAATCATATTGAACAATAAAAAGTTAATCCGTAGGGGTTAGTTATCCGTCAATTTCAATCAACCTGCACCATGTAATCTGTAAGGAGAACTCACCCGACGGCATGGTGGGAAGTCGCAATAAAACATCATCATTCAGTCAAAAATTTCTCTAGAACAGCAACATCATCGCATTCTTCAATTTGATCGATAGCTTGCCACAAAGCCCCTTGCGTTTCGGCCGATAACAACTTTCTCGTCAGCATCTCAAACTTTGCCCGCACCTCATCGACCGTTAGTGGATTCTGGGGCGCTCCTTTGGCAAATGGAACGGTAAAACTTTCGGCCGTACCATCTGTAAACGCCACGGTGATCAACGGTTCCGAATCAAAGGGAAGATCCTTATTTTCACTCAGGTAGATTTTTTGCTTAACCGCTAAAATCTCGTCATTTTCAAGTTGATCAAGCTCAAAGTCTTCAAGCTGCACACGGCCGCGTAACAGAGCGACTGAACTACAAAAAGGCAGACTCAGCTGTGCGTCTAGAACTGTTTTCGGGCTGCGATTGTTGAGCATCTGCACCATTTCAGGAATACACCCAACGTCAATCGACTCAATCTGAGAAATATCACCGTCTAAACGTCGATGCAGGTCAATCATCACATCGATTGTGCTGTGGTTATCTCGACAGCACGGGTAGGGTTTGATGCCACTGCGCAAAATTCGCCACCAATCGCCAAACCCTTCTAACAGCTTGTCGGGGTCTTTTGACTCTTTGGCGTAGGTATTTAGAAAACCGCCCCATTCCGCTTCAAAGGCGAACTCTGGGCCGGTTAAACCGGATCTCGCCAGCTGGGCTGAGTAGGTGCCTAAATGGGCGGCCCAACCAGAATGCAGTCGTTTGCTCATCGCCCCATCTTGCTGAAACGCCCACGTGCCACCCGCCATCGTCACAGAAAAGCCGATAGCACTTACCATTTTGTCGATTGGAAGATCAAGGATATGGGCGACCGCGCATGCAGCACCAACAGCCCCACATGTTCCGGTTGAGTGCCACCCGCCAGCGTTGTTGTGGCCTCTGTAAGCCCCGGCCGCTTCAAGCGTGCGCCGACTGGCTTCATAGCCAATCACCATCGCTTCGATAAACTTCCGGCCGGAGATCCCCCTTTCCCCTTTACACACACTCATCAAAGCTGGAATGACGACTGCACCCGAATGATCGGCACCACCAAAATCATCGAGCTCAAGCACGTGGGCCAGCGTCCCGTTGAACAAAGCGGCATCCGGCATCGATGCAAACTTGTGGGTCCCCCACAGCAATGATCCATTTTCCCGATCAAGATGGGTTTGCACAAAACCGTCCAGCATGATGTCAGCTTCAGGCGTACCCTGCGCGCCTAACACCACGCCAAACAAATCGAGTAACAACATTTTTGCGTGATGTATAACCTCATCTGGCAAGGTTTCATATCGGATGGCCTTTAGCTTTTCAGCCAGCTGCCGTGAAAGTGAAGGGGAATGTTCAGCCATTCGGGTTAACTTTTGCTCAAGTCTTTTTCTTCTTTCCGAACGGCCGCGGCTGTTAGCCACGCATAAGGGATAAACCAAATCGCGATTAAAAAGAACATGACCGTTTGATTGTATTCGGGGGGCACAATATAGGCGGCCAAGATAATGGCGGCCGCAAATGCCAACGATATAACGATGATTAAAACTGCTAATTTTTTAGGATTCATGAGATGACTCAACTTATCTACTTGTTTGGCTTCAAATTCATTCAAACGACATGCGGCTTGAATAAGAGCTGAACTATTTTTAGAATGCTCTTTCGCTAATTCGTTTGGTTCCCCCATCCGGCCGGTGGCATGCAAAAATGCCTCTTCTTCAGACAGGCCATCTTCCTGATAACGCTCAATGGCGCTATACAAATGATCTTTAAGCTCTTCGATACGGCCCTTACGCTTAAAACTCACAGGATGCACAGCTCGACACCAAGCATCCACTTCTTTTTCCAGATCAAACATACGCGGTACCTCCGTCTAATTTGCGTATCCACGCGTAAATACTGTCCCAATGTTTCCGCTGTTCACTCAGCTCTTCTAAACCAGACTTGCGTAAACGATAATATTTTCGTTTGCGGCCGGTTTTCGCTTTGCCCCAGTACGATTCGACAAGCTCTTTCTTTTCGAGACGGTGCAAAATCGGGTAAAGCATTCCCTCAGCCCACTGCATCTCTCCATCCGAAAGTTCTTCAACTTTGCGGATGATGTCATACCCATAGCTATCGCCATGGCTTAGGATTGAAAGAATGAGCGGCGTTGCGGACGCTGCAATTAAATCTTTTGAAATAGTCATAAACAACCTGCTAACTTTCTGTTAGCCTTTATACCTAGAACATCTAGGCTTCGACATAATACCTAGAGAGTCTAGGTATGTCAAGCATTTCTTGAATATCGCAAAACAGGTCGGTTCAGTTATAAGGGCGAACAACTATCGTTTGCAAGAAGCGGTCAAAAAGTTAGGTGAGGTAGCGGTAGGCTCACAAATAGACTGTTCTAGAGCGAAGAATGCCTTATTTCAAATCATAGGTTTGTGAACTAAGGCTGGGCTGATCAGGTCTCTTTTTCAACACCGATCAGCCCGGTCTGGTGATTAGCCATTAACCATACTGGTCTTGAGCAAATGGCAGTAATCCTTTTTCTTTTAACTT
>JBGCDP010000140.1:0-2737 GCA_045105475.1 Anaerolineae bacterium | reverse complement strand
CGAACCTGGTTACCGAAAATGCGTGCAAAGCGGGCGGGTAAAAAGCGATCAAACACAAGCTGAATCGGGATGTAAATCTGTGAATCAAAGTCTGTATTGCCGACTACCCCTTTCTCTTCGGCCACACCAATCACAGAAAGTCGGGTATTGCCAACGGTTATCGATTGACCGATGGGATCAGCATCTTCAAACAGGTCGGCCGCGATTCCGGCCCCAAGTACGGCAACTTTTGTGCCACGATCTTGCTCCTTTTCATTAAAAAAGCGTCCTTCATCTACGGGCACATCCCGGACAGTGGGATATTGAAACGTTGTCCCGATAATCGAGACATCGCTGAGTGAGGCACTGCTTGATTTAACAATTTGATTTGTGGTTTGCTCCACAACAGAACCGGTGACGCCCACTACGCCGTTCACAACGGCGAGGTCGTCATACACGAGAGCTGGTGCCTGTCCACCGCCACCCCCGCCGCCTCGGCCACCCCGACCGAATGGCGCTTGGACGAAGACGAGGTTAGAGCCTAACCCCTCAATTTGAGCCGCAATCTGAGCTTCAGTTCCGGCCGAGATCGCGATCATAATAATGACAGCCCCAACGCCGATGATTACGCCAAGCATGGTCAACAGGGAGCGGACTTTGTTGCGTGCCACCCCTTCCCAAGCGATGCTGACAATCTCTGCGGGGTTAATTAACGTTGTAATTTCTTCCCCATCTAACGTATTGGCCGGATTAGGGTTTAAAGCTGCTGGGTTTGAGCTACTGGGTGCAGTTGAGGCCATTAAGCCACCTCCTGGATGATGTTGTTCATTTTGTCAGAATCAACCAATCCATCTTTTAAAGTCACCGTCCGTTCCGTTTGTTCCGCTACCTCATCTTCATGCGTCACAACAACAATGGTCCGGCCGCGTTTGTGCAGATTTTTGAGCAGTTCCATGATTTCATGGCTTGTCCGGGAATCTAAATTACCGGTCGGTTCATCGGCCATAATCAAGACAGGGTTGGTGACTAAAGCGCGAGCAATGGCGACACGTTGCCGCTGCCCACCCGAAAGTTCCATCGGGTCATGATGGGTACGGTCGCCCAAACCGACCATTTCTAGCGCTTCCAGCGCCATCTCGCGCCGTTTGGACACAGGAATAACATTCGGCCGTTTATAAACCAACGGCAACATCACATTTTCAAGAGCCGACGTACGCGCCAGTAAATTAAACGACTGAAAGATAAAGCCGATTTTCCGATTGCGAATCGCAGCCAACTGCACTTTATCCATCGTGCTAACGTCTGATCCCGCCAGCCAATAGCTCCCTTCGGTCGGCCGATCTAAACAACCCAAAATGTTCATGAGTGTCGATTTACCAGAGCCAGATTGCCCCATGATTGACACAAACTCACCTTCACGCACGGTAAAGTCGACCCCACCTAGCGCGGTGACCTGAATGTCACCATGACCATAAACTTTGGTCAGATTTTTTGTTTCAAGAATGATGGACATAAGGTTTAGTTTGTTTCAACAATGCCGGTCGTAACCGTTTCACCTAGTTCAACACCAGAGAAAATCTCAGCAAATGTAAAATCTTGCAGCCCAACTTCAACGATACGGAATTCCGGTTCAGCACCTTCGGCCGGGACAACAAAAATGCCGTAACTGCCTTCAGATATTTCGCGCAGAGATTCAATAGGTACGATCAAGGCGTTTGTTGCCGAAGCCCCCACAACTTCAACTGAGGCATTTGCCCCTAACGGCATAATAGAAGGCAAATCACCAGAAGCATCAAGCTGTACAACCGCTCGAATCGCTGTCAGCCCACCAGAATCAGTCAAAGTAGGATCAATGCTGGCGATAGATCCGTCAAAAACAAGATCAGGCAAAGCATCGAATTCAACGGTGACATCATTGCCAACTGAAATCTTGTCTAGGTCTGTTTCATCAATAAAGATTTCAACCAGCGGCTGCTCGATGTTAGCGATAGTAGCAAACACGCCTGAGCCGATGCGCTCTCCAGCATGTCCGGCAATGCTCAAAATAGTGCCGTTAATCGGGGCGCGTAAAACGGTGTTTTCTAGATTGTTTTGAGCGTTAATCAGATTAAGTTTCGCTTGTTCAATAGATGTCTCTGTATTGACAGCATCGGTTGAGCGACTGATTTGAGCCGACTGTAGCTGTAGTTCAGCTTGGGTCACAGCGCGTTCAGCTGCACGTATCTCATCGTCGGTCGGGCCGGACTGTGCACGTGCTAGTGTCTGTTCGGCCGAAAGTACGCTTGATTGTGCGCCAGCCGTGTTGCTGCTTTGTGACGCGATCGATCCATTAAAGTTCGCTTCTGCAATCGTTAAGTTTTCTTGAGCACGCAGCAATGCAGAGTCAGCCGATTCCCGTTCACTAATGATGCGATCAGCATAGGTTTGACTGCTGCCACAGTCTGGGTTATTGGCTGGGCAATAGGGCTCATGGTATTGAGCTTCCCAATCTCGGGCCGGTTCATAGGCGACTTCCCAACGTTCTTGAGCTTCAGCCAATGCGCGTCGAGTCTGCTCCAAATTGATCTCCGAAACTTGACGACTATAGCTGTTTGAAGCGCTCTGCCCTTGAGCCGAACTTAGTGATGCTTGAGCAGAAGCGAGTTGTGCTTCGGCCAATGCAATCTCATCTGGATCAGGCTCCCATTCGGTTAAATCTGCTAGATTTTCCTGAGCTGTTTCAAGATTCAGCTGAGCCTGAGCCACATTGATGTCGGCC
>JBGCDP010000139.1:0-63655 GCA_045105475.1 Anaerolineae bacterium | reverse complement strand
TGGTCATTATGATCCGCGACAAAATTTTGATGGTTCGCTTGAGATTCAAATTCCACCGCTTTTGGCCGATGTTGACCCGTGGCTGGGTGAAACGGCGGCCGACAATCGGTTTGTAACCTTTGATGGCCCCGATGACCAACTGCCGGAAATGGCGATCGGTCGTCTGCCTGTCAACAGTGTGGCTGAGCTACAAACGGTGTTGCAAAAGATTGAGGCGTACGATTCGGCCGAGCTTGGGGCGTGGGCTGGCAGAATTACGGTCGTTAGTGATGATACAGATGAGGCCGGCGATTTCGCTGATCATTCAGATAAATTAATTCGAGACTTTTTTCCTCGACCATGGCAAACCAATCGCTATTACTTGCCACAGGCTCAAGATGACGGTGGAGTACTGCTTGACTCGATCAGGAATAGTTGGAATGCTGGGAACGGTTTGGTGATGTTTACGGGCCATTCGTCCATTCATCAGTGGGCGGCCGAACGGCTATTCCACATCGATGAGGTCCCGTCGCTTGAACATGCTGGGCAGCTACCGATTGTTATGGGAATGAGCTGTTTTACAAGTTCGTTCCACTATCCAGAGGCGGACGTGATGGATGAAGATTTGTTACGCCGTTTGGATGGCGGTGCTGTAGCGACTTGGGGAGCTACCGGATTAGGGGTTTCAACCGGCCATGATTCTTTGGCAAACGGTTTTTTGAATACAATTTTTAATACAGATGATAAATCGTTGGGGTCGGCTGCAGTTGCGGGTAAACTCAAGTTAGTGATCGACCAATCGACCCATGTTGATCTGCTCGACACATTTACCCTTTTTGGCGATCCGGCCACGCAGGCACGTTTGACACAGCCAGCGGATGGCACCACGATGTATCTACCCATCATTTCAGAATTTAGTCGTCAGTAATTTATTATAGATTTTTGGGCTGGCTTCTATTTAAGAAGAGGAGATAAAGATGAAAAGAAAATTAACTTCAGTTATGACATTAATCGCGTTGGGGTTATTTGTCCTTTTGCTATTTTCGCCCGGCTCTGTTTCGGTCGCCCTAGCTGGATTTACACCAACACCTGATCCAACCAATACACCGGTATTGCCTGCCACAAATACCCCAGTGCCTGCGGCGACGAATACGCCGATACCTGCGGCCACCAACACACCGGTTCCTGGTGCAACCAATACGCCAGTGGCTGGTGCAGCAACCAATACACCTACAAGTGGTGGAGGTGGTGGTAATAACCCTACCAGTACACCAGATTCGACTGTTAACCGTGAGACCCGGGCCAATGCGGCTGAGAATGCACCGAATGTGCCAGCATTGGGTGAAAGAATGTCGTTGGGCATGCTGTTGACGCTAAATGCGATTTTCTTTGTGCTGTTGGTTGGACTAATTTTTGCTTGGCGAGCGGTTGCACGTGCAATGCGAAACAGCAATTAACGATTAATCTTCCAGGATTGAATCGATAGATGCATGAGTAAGATGTCTCTGTTTAGAAAGAAGAAACCGAAACAGCGCGCACCGATTAAACGTACCCGGCCGGTTCAGCCGCCTGAATTTGTTCCTACGGCGATCTACGAAGATCCGCCAGAGGGATTTGTTGAGGCTTTGGGTGACTGGGGGATTCGGAACCGCCACTATTTTTTGCTGGGGCTGCTTTCGATCGCAATTTTGGTTGTTGGCTTTGGCATGCTCATCACTTTATCTTACACATCGGTTAGTTTGGTTTCAGCTTTTTGGGAGGAGTCTGCATTTGAAATGAGGTTTGGAGAGCTAGCTCCCGTACCTACTACCGCTTTGCTGGCCGTGGTTCCTGAAGAGCAGCGGGTGGAGGAGAGGGTCGAGACGGTTATTCTAGCTCCAACGGCCACAGCTGCTTTGGCTGAAGTAATCGTCGCTGAGGAAGAGATTGAAGCTGAGCCAACCAAAGCGCCGGTTGTGGCAAAAGCAGATCCAGATGCTGCTACCCCCGGCCGGCTGATCATTCCCGGCATTGAGCTAGAAAAAGATATTGGGACAATTAGCTTGGTCGATAATAGCTGGGATATCCAATCTTTGGGTCAAGAGATTGGGCTGTTAGAGGCTACTGGCCGTTTTCCGGACGATGACTTTAATATGGTTTTTGCTGGCCATGTCAGCACCCAGTGGACTTTTTGGGGGCCATTTGCTGGCCTAGCTAAGCTCGATAGAGGGTCACAGGTGATTTACCAGTGGGAAGGCAAAGACTATGTTTATGAGATTACTGGTATGCGTAGAATTCAATCTACCGATGGGTCACTGTTATTTCAGGAAGAAAAGGGAAAGATCTTGCTGCTAACTTGTATTGGATATGACCATACGACGGGTGACTATGTTGAGCGTTTGTTGGTTGAAGCTCAGTTGGTGGAAGAGCCTGCGGCCGCTCAATAATCTAGACACTATTAGCTTAGATTAAAATCGGGAATCCTACTCTTCTTCAGGTGTGATACTGCTTCCTACAAAGTTGTGTGTAATCAATAGATTGTCGAAACCAGCTTGGTAGACTTCTGAACTCTCATTTTTTGTTGCGACAAACTCAATTTCTCCAGACTCTGGGACAGAGGCTGAAAAGGTGCCCAAATAGCTTTCATTGACGAAAAAATGGATCGTCTCCCCAGAAGCTTCGATTTGAATTTCGTTGATCGCGCCATCTGTTCGAATGGCATTGTGGTATTTGTTGACGTGGGTTACCAATGATCTGCGATTTTGTTGGTCAACGGTAAAACGGCCGTCGTTGTGTAGGTAAAAGGCTAAATACTCCCCGGTATCTAAGTCTTTACGGATGCGAATGCCATAGGCACCACTTAAAGCACCACCGACCCAGCGACTACTGGCTTTTAGGACAAAATCGTCAAAGGTGAGTCCCGGCCGTGCCCAAGCTTCGCCAGTATAAATGTTGTCATCAAGCAGCAACCCATCCCCATAAAAGCTTGATTGATTGGGTGGGCTAAAGCTCCATGAACCGCGTGTGTTTGAAAAATCTTCTTCCAGAATTACAGTGCTTTGTGAAATATCTTGAATCGGCCGAATGTTGCTTTCATCATCAAATGGATCTTGATTACGGTCAACCGTGACAAATACCCCTTGACCCTGATAGATAAAGTAGCCTAAAACTGTTAGCCCAGCGATAAGGAGAACGGAAAATAGATTGCTCCATCTCATCCACCGTCGTCTACGTATGAACGGGGCGGCCGCTGATGTATTGGCACCGCTGTTTTCCGGTGCAGGATTACTAACAGGTTCGTTTGATACTTCGTTTGACATAATGTTAGATTATAACAGGATGTTCACCGCATTTACCAGTGGTAGTTTGGATTATCGGTTATTGATTTTTAGGCTGGAGTCATAATCTGATACTATTCGCAATAATGAGCTCACCTGACATAAAAAGTATGCCGCATTCACACTTACTACAAACGGTTGATGAAATTGAACTATCCGACTCATGGCGAGTCTTGATTCTACTGTTCCCTGGTGAGAAGCTTGGGCTATTGGGCCGTTTTGGCCATGATATTGTTAAAAGTTGGAGTGGTGAACTGCTCATTGCGGTTTTAAATGATGGTCAAGTTTCACCCGGCGTTGTTGATCAAACGTTGGATGACGCCGTTCACGAATTGGCTGCGGCCGACGGTGAGGCAGCTGCACTGGTGCGTTTAGGTTACGACATTGGCGGGGGAGCGGCCGAAATTGCTCGCTTAGTTGATCTGGGTTCAGTGGATTTAATTTTGATTCGAAACAGCCGGAATGCAACTGAACTCGTGCAGGGGCTAGACTGTAATGTTGGCATTGTGCGTGGATCGAGAGCTGATCTTGATAAAGATGTTAAAGACATTTCGCTCAACAGGATTCTTGTCCCCTCTGCTGGGGGGCCTAATACGATTTCGGCTTTAGGCATTTTGCGGCCGCTGGCACAGAAATGTGAAATCTCAACTTTGTATGTGGTAAAGGATAGTTTGGGAGACCAGGGGGAGATTAAAGGGAAGCAAATCATCGGTGATATTTTAAACATGGCTGATGTTGAAGATACTGTCACACCGATTATTGCCGTCTCAGAAGACCCAATTGCAGGCATAACAAAACATGCGAGAGGAGATTACGATCTCGTTTTAATTGGCGCTACTGAGGATGCACTCAGCCGAGTTTTATACGGCGATATTGTCAAAACGATTGTTCGTGACTGTGGTAAGCCGGTCATGGTAATGCAGCGCACCAAAAAGCGCGGCAGCTCGCTGGCTGAAACTATTAATTGGCGCATTCATCGGCTGATGCCGAATTTGAGCCGTCAGGTTCGTACAGAAACATATGTCCGTATCCGGCGTAATTCACGGCCGGAAGTGAGCTTTTACGTCTTGATCGCATTGGCATCTGCTATCGCTGGGGCCGGCCTGCTTTTAGACAGTCCGGCCGTTGTGATTGGAGCGATGTTGGTTGCTCCTTTGATGTCACCCATTGTAGGCACCGGTATGGCGATGGTTTTGGGCGATACTAGCTTTTTGCGTATTGCGACCTCCACTGTTTTACGTGGAACGGTATTGGCGATCATAGTCGGCATGATAGTTGGATTGGTCAGTTTGAATGCCGAACAGCTTCCGGCCGAAGTCTTGGGGCGTACTGCTCCCAGCTTGCTTGATCTGGCGGTGGCTTTATTCTCCGGCTTTGCAGGCGCATATGCTTTGTGTTACTCACAAGCGGCTGGTGCGTTGCCAGGTGTTTCAATTTCGGCCGCACTTGTGCCTCCGCTCGCTGTTGTAGGTATTTGCCTCGTCACAGGCAACTTTGTCTTGGCCGGAGGGGCATTGCTGCTGTTTGGCACCAACTTGATCACGATTGCGGCCGCCAGTGGTTTGGTTTTCTTTTTACTCGGATTCCGGCCGACGACAGCGGCTAAAGCTCGGCATGCCGTCCGCCAAAGAGCTGCCCGTATAGCGGCTTATTTGTTGGTGTTAAACATCATCATTTTATCCCTCGTCACATTTTTTCTTACAGCTGATTCTGCCCGTGAATCGGCCATTCAAGCGGCTGTGTCAACCAGCATTGATACGGTGACTGAAGGGGATGCGCAAATTGTAAACCTAGCTAATTTCACGATTGAGCCTAGTGAAAATGGCGATGGTGTTTTACAGATTTCCGCTGTGGCAAGCTCGTCGAAATTTATTAGTTACGGCCGAGTTGTCGCTATTCAAGATCAGATTGGGGCCACTTTGTTGAGTGAAGGGTACGAGTTTGATTCAATCGGCTTTCAATTGCAGGTGATTGAATTTACTACATTAGACCCGGCCGTTCCGCCGACGCCAACTGAAACCCTTATGCCAGGCCCAACTGAAACCCCGACTGTTACGCCAACCAGCACTCCAATTCCGACTCTGCCCCCAACGGCTACCGCAACTGCGACTCTAACCCCGCTACCGACAGAGACAGCATTGCCGACCGCCACACCTGTTCCAACAGAAACACCGACTGCCACACCTACTTCAACTCCAGCAGCCACGCCGACAGTCGTGTTAGCTTCTGTTGCCATCGATAATTTACGTCTACGGAGTGCTCCTTCAGCTGATGCTGAAATTTTGACACGCCTGCCACAAAACACCCCCGTATTGATGCTTTCTGGCTTAAGCCAGGTTGATGGAACATGGTGGAAAGAAATACAAACAGGTGGTCAAATTGGCTGGGTGGCTTTGGAATTTCTGACGCTTAACAATTAGATGGTGTAAGCTTTTTGACTCCGAACCAACATTGGCTATAATTCGATCCGCTCTCTTTTCTGAGAGCGGTTTTTGAACGGTTAGAGAAATCTTTTTTCAAAAATATTTGCCTTCGTAGCTCAATTGGCAGAGCAACGGACTCTTAATCCGCAGGTTCCAGGTTCGAGTCCTGGCGGGGGCACAAAAAAGCCCGACCATTAGGTCGGGCTTTTTTTATACCTAAATTCTTTAGGCCTTATTTAAAGATGTATCCAGCACATGTAGCGTTAGCAGAATATATTCGACACGCTTTCCACCAAATTCTTCCAGCAGACTCGAACATTCTCGAATCATGGTGTTGATCGTTGGGTCGACAATGCCGGCCGGCAGATTGTCAATCATCTGGCGTAAGAATTGCACACCGGTGTTTAGATCGTTTTCTGCAAAATGATTGGCGGATTCGGCCGCGTGCTCACCGAATATCGAATCATTGGTTAGTCGCTGGATCCCCAAAATCGCTTGAGCAATCGATGTGCCAGGGTTAAAGCGGAACGGCCGCCAGTGATTGGTGTAGTACAACTCATTCCCTGTTAGCCGAGCCAGAGCCAAGCCAACCTCACCACGTTGGACCTCGATATGCAATTCTCTAAACAGCTCAAATAGCTCTTTAATTGCCACCGTTCCCTGTAGCTTGCCTAATGCAGTGGCGTACCCAACTTTCAATGTCGGGATTGGCTCTTTGATCATTTTGTCATGTAGGACAGAAACGATTTCGTGATCGCCTAACATGGCTAAAGCTCTGGCACTATTTGCTTCGAGCAGGTGATAACCAGAATTGAGATACCCCCTCAACGGCTTGATCGCTTTTTTGTCACCCAAACGGCCTAAAGCACGTGTAATGACAAAGCTTAATTCTGAGGGATCATCCTCCAAAATATCAAGGAGGGCGTCGACTAATTCCGGTTCCGGGTCCATGCGGCTAATCGCGTTAATTGCTTGATAGCGCACATTAAAGCTAGGGTCATACAGCGCTTCGATGAGTTCGTTATGGCTAAACGGGCTGCGGGCGATTCCCATCTTTTCAGTTGTGACCATGCGGTGATCTTCTTCACCCGCAAAGTTGAATTGGATGAGTGATTCGATCCCGCGAATCATATTCCCGCGTAAAAACATTCCGGTAAAGCGAATAAACGAGGTGTCATCTCCAGGAGTCAGCCGGGAGATAATCGTGAACCCTGCCCCGATGAACAGAAAGCTAAGGATAAATAGTGGCGTATATTCGCTAAGCCGAAAGACAAGCCACTGGCCAGAAAGCTGGTCAAATCGGCGTAGGAATTGCCCTGCTAATAAAGGTCCGATCCCACTTGATAACCCCCACCATGCGAAGAAGAGGGTCATGTAGGGGGTTTTGTTGGCTTCTGGGGTGTTGTTATAGATGTAGCGAGTCCAACCGATTTGCCAGGCGAGGGTAGCGATGCCGGTTAGGAAGGCGACGATAAGCGCCAATGGAAAGCTGAAGCGACTATCAGCAGGAAGCAAAGACCAACTAACTGGTAGCAGCCACATAAATGCGATGCCGGTTTGCATAATCGGTTTACTGCCGTAACGATCGGCCGTCCAGCCCCACAAAAACGAAGTCAGCAAGGCTCCTAGATGGGTTCCAATGCTTAGAAAAACAACACGCCCTTCACTCAGCCCAATCACTTTAACCATAAAGAGTGGGATAAACGAGATGATTGAAACGCCTCCTATTGAAACAAAGGCAACCCCAATCATGTAATTGAAGAACTCCCGATCTTTGAAAACCAAACGGATCTCATTGAATCCCGTCGCTTCATTTGCTGTTTGGACTGATACCTCACGAGGCACGCGTGAATACATCAAAATCGAGAGGTAGCCTAAGCCAACCCCGATACCGAATAAAATGATAAAGCGTGTTAGTCCTGTATCGCCAGAATCGATGATATACGCTGAAATGATGCTGATAAAAATGCTGGCAAAGGTCGACACCATGCCACCAATCGCTCCAAATTTACCTCGGATCGAGTTGGGGATAACGATTTTGTACCAAGGGAAACTGGCAGTTTCGCTGATGGCTCGGCAGAAGGCAAAAGCGGCTATCACTAAAGCGACAAAGTAAAACGTGACCGCGTCACCCAAATTGATCAGAACCCAAGGGGTGAGCAAGATAAGCGCAATCATTGATATTCGCGCTAAGCGGAAGACTATGAACGTTCGTTTATATCCAAATTGGATGACAAATCGGCCAAAAAACGGAGAGAAAATACCGAAAAATGGGACAAGCGAAAGCATGACGCCGATTTGAACTGTGTCTAGGCCCAGCTCATCTAAAAAAAGGAGAAAGGCTGGTCCTGAAAGTGTGAATAGGAAAAAACTGACATTAAGCGCATCCCCTGCCACGATCCATGGAATTTTGCTTATTTTTTCAACATCGGTAAGTGTGGCTTTTGCATCCATCTTATCTCCGAACTGAGATGCTCAGATAAGTAAAAAGACCGCCCCTTTTTTGGCATAAGCTAAAAAGGGGGCGGTCTCAAAATATTATTTGCTGGGTTTTAAGTTCGTACTCTAAATCGGCTAAAAACGATTTGATTTGAGAGTACTTTTGAAATTTTAGACTAGAGTGATCTTCAAAACCAGTCTGGAGGTCGGTACTTATGTTCTTGCCTCCTTTTAAGGCAGGCTTACGCATTGCTGGAAAACTTTCTTCAAAGATAATTAGACAACTGTTGAAACTGGATTTAGCATTGAGGTCAAAGCAATTAAACAAGCGAGGTAATCATGGCGGATTTTGTCATTATCGGCGGTGGGATATATGGATGTGCGGTGGCATGGGAGCTTGCTGGTCGTGGTGCAGATGTGTGTTTGTTGGAAGCAAACGCAATTGCGAGTGGGGCTTCAGGTGGATTAGGCTCTCGCGGGGTGCGGGCCAGCGGCCGGGATGTGCGTGAGTTGCCGTTGATGAAGGAAGCTTACGAGATATGGCCCCATCTGCATGAACAGCTAAACGGCCGGACAGACTATTACCGCTTGGGGCAATTTTTGCTGATAGAAGACGACCTTTCCGCGCTCAAGTTGGAACCGCAGCTGTGGCTCCAAAACCGAAACGGGATTGAGAGCCATTGGTTGACTGGAGACGAAGCTCGTGAGCGTGAGCCGTATCTGAGCAAAAACATTCAAGCTGCCATTTTCACCCCAAACGATGGAATTTCAGATCACACCGCGACGACCCGCAGCTACGCAGCGGCCGCTAAGCGGCTAGGGGCTGATATTCGAGAAGGGGTGGGTGCAGAACGACTGGAGCGGCAAAATGGCAAGGTCACGGCCGTTATCACGTCTCAACAGGAGCGAATCGAAGTGCGTAAAGGTGTCTTGCTGGTGTCGAACACACATAGCTTCCAGTTTATGCAAGATGAGCTGGGCGTGACATTGCCGACATGGAGAATGTATCCTCAAGTAATGCACACTGACCCGGTTGAGCCGATGCCGATTAAGCACTTGGTCGGTCATTCGAGCCGCACGTTAGCGATGAAGCCATCGCCAGGAAACCGGGTGATGATTTCCGGCGGTTGGCGTGGCATTGTCAACCCACAAACGGGGCAGGTCGAGCTTGCACAAGACCAAGTTGATGGGAATTTGGCTGAAGCCGTAGCGACTTACCCTTGCTTAGATGGGGTTAAAGTGGCTGAGGTTTCTGTGGAACGGCCGGAGTTGGTTACTCAAGATGGGGTGCCGATTATCGATAAGTTTGATGGGGCTGAAAATATGATTCTGGCAACAGGTTGGTGCGGTCACGGTTGGGCGATTTCTCCGGCCGTGGCGAAGCATTTGGCTAGCTGGCTTTTTACAGATGATCGGCCGGAGATTTTGAATCCATTCCGCTATTCGCGGTTTTTCTCGACTCGCTAATTAATTAGATGGTCTGGCAGGTCTGCCAGTGTTTGACACCCCATCTGCGCCATAGTCATTTTTAGCTCCTCTTTTAACACATGCATAACGTGCCCCCCTCCTTTTTCCCCTGCGGCCGCTACTGCGTAGACAAACGGCCGACCCATTAAGACAAAGTCTGCGCCTAAGGCGAGCATACGTGCGATATCAAGGCCGTTACGCACACCACCATCGGCTAAGATTAGCGCATCAGGCCCCAAAGCTTGGCGGATGGCGGGCAACATGTCAACGGGGGTTGGGGCGGCGTCTAACTGTCGGCCGCCATGATTTGACACAGAGATCCCATTGGCCCCTAAGCTCATGTAAGTTTCAGCTTCCCCCACGTCCAAAATCCCTTTAACGATTAGATCTCCATCCCAAGCGGACCGGATCGTTTTAAAACGATCGGCCGTGATGTGCCCCTTCATGTGGGTCGAAATAAAGTCCGACTGTGCCTTGATGCTATCACCTTCAAAGTAGGGGAGAAAGTTAGGAAATCGGGGGACGCCGACTCGCAGCATATTTAAAGCCCATGTTGGGCGGGTCATAATTTGCCACAGCGTGCGTAGATCATAAAAGTTGGGTGGCACAGACAAGCCGCTCTTAATATCTCGATCACGCCGGGTCTCCACTGGAATATCAACGGTGAGTACCAACGTTTTGTACCCCGCTTTTTTTGATCGATCGATCAAATCTTGTTCGATTTCTGGCGTATCTGATGGGTAATATTGAAACCAACAATTGTCTTTCCCCGCCTCTTTAATTTTTTCAAGGCTGACACAGCCATAAGTGCTAAGCGTGTAGGGGAGGTTGTGCTTGTAGGCGGCTCTGGCCAGAATATTCTCGAGATCGGGCCACATCAGCCCTGAAAGCCCGAGCGGGGCGACACCAAACGGGGCATCAAAATCTTGCCCTAAAACGGTTGTTTGAATGTTTGGCTTTTGGGCACCGGATAGATAGCGGGGCATGAGGTTGATATCGTTTAATCTGCTCCGATTGCGTTGGACACAACTTTCTACGCCGATGCCTCCGATCATGTATTCGTGTACAAATTTGGGCATGCGTTTGGCGGCGGCCGCCTGCATGTCTATTACGGATGGGAAGCGTTTTTCGATGTTCAAAATCTATCTCCTCAAGTATGACATGATGCGAGGTCGCATCGATCTTGGTTTTGTGATTCTACCCTTGTGCTATCAATTTGTCTTTTTAAAAACTCTCAGTTGGTAGGCTCTTCAAACCAAGGGTAGATGGGATAGAATTTAGCACACTATTATCGATTAGGAGAGGTTGAAAAAATGGAAACAAAAACAATCCGGCCGCGCCGCAGTCTTATATTTTTCCCTGGCAATAAGCCTGAACTTTTTGCCAAAGCATTAGCCACCGGGGCTGATATTATCACGGCCGATCTTGAGGATGCGATTGCACCCGCAGATAAGCAGATGGCCCGGAGTGAGACCTTTAAGCTCTTTAGTCAACCGGTAGATAGCGATCAAGAGTGCATCGTGCGGATTAATAGCATTCGTGACAAAGATGGTATCGCTGACCTACAGTTATTACTCGAAACTGCTAATCCGCCCAAAGCGTTGATGCTGCCGAAAGTTAAATCACCGGATGAGATTCGAGTCTACGAAGATTTGCTGATTGGTGACTATGCAAGCATCCGTCTGCACCCGATCATTGAAACAAATGAGGGGCTGGCCGCCTGCCATGAGATTGCTCAAGCGAGCAACCGGATCGATTCGATATTGTTTGGTGGGGTTGATATGGCGGCCGACTTACGCATTGAAATGACGTGGGAGGGCTTGGTTTACGCCCGCTCACGGGTGGCACATGCTGGGGCCACGGCCGGTATCGATGTGATCGATGTCCCTTATCTCGATTTTAGAGATTTAGACGGGATGAGAGAGGAGGCTGCGGCCGTAAAGCGGCTAGGCTTTACCGGAAAAGCGGCCGTGCATCCAAGTCAAATCGCACCGCTAAACGAGTGTTTCTCACCCACGGCCGAACAAATCGAGCGGGCCCATCGTATTATCGCTGCGTTTGAAGAGCAAGGAACCGGATTGGTTGTGGTCGATAACAAGCTTATCGAAAAGCCGGTTTTACGCAGTATGTATCGGTTGCTGGCGATTGCTGAAAGAATGAAAAGCTAAATCTATTCATCCAGCTTTTCAGCTTCTGTATCACCTGTATCGCTGATCGCTGAATTATCTTCGCTTGCCTTTTCGATAACTTCTTCAACTGGTGGTTCTTCAAATGTCAGCACGTTACTGGTTGACCGCCCCCAGAACGCTTCATCATACATTGCGTATGCCTCCGTCGGCATCGCTGTGACTGTGCCGATGCCGGTGACCCGTGCGATATAGGTGATTGTGCGGGTTCCGGCCGGAAGGTCGGTGATGAAAAAGCTAATCTTGTTGCCCCGAATTTCTTTCTGATTGTAGCCATATTCTCGCCAGCGATAATAGCCGTGTCGATTTGACGTATCGGCCGCTCCTTCATGGCTGTTTGTGTTCAGGTTTTCATTGAGTGGTTCAAGCCCGGCCGGGAGTTGATCCTCAATAATCACATATGAGGCATCGTCATCTGCATTTACTTGCAACGTAACTTTGACCAAGGTGCCCGTCTCAAATGAGCCAGTGATTTCCTCTGCATCCTCACCTTCTTTAACTTTGTAAGTTCGGGTAACTTTGATGCTTCCGGCCGCTTCGATCGCATCTTCTGCGACATAGCTACGTGTGCTGAGCGTATAAAACAGCTGTCGCGCACCACTTTGCTGGACCACGATTCGGTTGTTGCCTGAATGCAGATCGTTGTTTGAGATCACAATCTTTTTAGACGGTTGACCTGCATCAAGCTGACCGGCATCTATCGATTGTCCATTGACGAGCAACGTATACTCAACCGGCGCCCCATTTTCAGAGAAGCCACTGGCGAGCAGATGATCGGTTAGACCCAAAATCGCAAATGATGTTTCATTGGTTGTCCCCCAGCCAAACCCTTTCTTTTTTGCCATCAGGTAGCGAACCATACCGAGTTCAAGCGGGTGGCCCGGCGTAATTTGAGCAAATGCGCTCAGTGCCAGACCGGTGTTGCGTGTGGTTGATGCCATCGTTTTACGCCGATATGAACCGTCGTTAGTGTTACCTACAAAGAAGACGTTGCCAGCTTCATCTTTTTCAGCCTGATCAGCTATCTCGTCGAGTAAGGCCAATGCTCCGGCTCGGTCATCCAATTCATGTAAAGCAAGTGCTAAGGCTGAGATGGCAAACGTGTCAAGAGATTCTAGATCTGCGGCCGCGGCTTGGGTGCTTTCTAGATCCCCATGTCCGGCGAGCGCTTGGCTATAGAGGGCAAATGCCCTGGTTCGCTCATCCATCCCATCCATGTTTTCAGTCATCCAGTTTGACCCGCGCTTGAGTACGGCCGGATCGATTTCATAACCTGCTTCCACGATGTTTGCTAAGCCGAAAACCACCCATGCCGTTTGGTAATCTTGACTGTCATCATCGTGCCACCATCCCCAGCCACCATCGTTATGCTGAAAGCCATAGAGTCGCTGGGTGCTGGCTCCGATCAACTTCGGCAGTTCTGCTTCTAGGGTCGGATCGTTGATGCCCAACTGGTTGAGCGCCCGGCCGACAACGGCGTTTGGCAACGCGCGGCTCATCGTTTGTTCAACACAGCCGTACGGATAGCCGGTCAGATCATCTAACCCCTGCAAAATTGAACCTGCAATTGAGCGACTCAGCTCGAGGGTGACGGTGCTCATTTCAAGCGCATCGGCCGGTAATTGGGCCGTGGTGGCGAGTTGCTCAGCGAACTCACCTACTTCGATTTCAACATTTGGAATCGCCAGAGGCTGGGCCGTTAGAGGTAAAATAATCGCATCAACTAGCACATCATCGGTTGTGTGTGCCGAATATTGCAGTTCAAGCTCTCCAGCCGATTCGATCGTAGCTGTCCAACCGACAATCTGCACCTCACCCGATTTCAATACGACCTCTTGTTCCCCTTCATCACCTAAATCTAGGCGTGCTTCTCCGTTTTCAACCAAGCTGATGCGTAGTCTCTGTGTGCCATCGGTGTAGTTGTGAACGAGGGCTGAAAGCTGAACCGTGTCACCCGTTGTCACAATGCGAGGCAAAATCGGCCGAATTTGAACCGACTGGGTCGTGATAATTGTAGAAATCGCCTCACCCACCTGGGTGTCACTTGTTGTGGCGACACCCGTCATGCGCCAGCGGGTCAGGTTGTCGGGCAGTGACACAGTGACGCGTACTTCACCATTGAAATCAGTTTCAAGCGCTGGCAACCAAACGGCAGTATCTTGAAAATCTGAGCGGGGACCGCCAAATGCCTCTACACCACCCCCTCCGCCGCCACCTTGGCCGCCGTCTCCACCTAAGAAGCGGGTTGGAGCAAGGCTGTAAAAGTTATGAATCGCGTGTTTCCGTTTTCTATAAAAGGTGTCAAAAATCGGGCCAGACAGCTCGTCACTAAGGGCGAAAATCGCGTCATCGACAAGCGCCAGCGACAGTTCGGCCGAAACCGGCACCCCCTGCTGATTGGTTACTTTGACAGTGAACCCAGCTTCGTCTCCCGGACCATACGTGTCTTGGTCTGGGATGATTTCGACGTTGAGTTTGTTATTGTCGGCCGACACCGCTAGGGCAACTGTCCCTTGATAGAATTGCGCTTCACGGACGCTGTCATATCCGTTATTCGTTATATCAAATGGAGCGACCTCACGGTAGCTGTTGATCGTGACAAAAATATTCGGTGCATCTGTTTCAATGATGGGTAGTTCAACTTGGGTCAGCGGTTGCGTTAGCATGACGGGTATCTCGCGCCGGACGGTGCCGCGTTCAACTGTGAGCAAGGCGGGGCCATCAAATTGAGAATCGATAAACAAGATGGCTGTCTCGCCTGGCAAATAGCTCTCTTTGTCGGCCGAAATTTCAAGCGCACGACCTCGGCTAAACCAAGAAGACCAGGTTGAATTGGGGTTGAGTACATAAAGGCCCATACGAAATTGCATCTCATTCCCCTTAGTGTCTTTGCCCTTTGCCCAAATTTGCATGTAGCCTGGTTCTGCTCCTTCGATTGTGTAGACCACTTTGCCATCTTTATCCGTTTTAACGCTCAAATTTTGCTGAATATCATTGTATTGCCTCTCGCTACCGTTCCAACGGCGGGTGGTAATGTTCACAGTCTGGAACGGCATCGCTTGCCCATCAAACTGGTTAGCACTAATCGCCAGCTGAATCGGCTCATCGACATTGTAGAAGTAGCTGTCCCGTTCGATTTTTAGACCCGCTTCCGCATTGTAAACGTCGATGACCGTGAAGCTACTCACCGGTTGGTTGCTCCCGTCGTTAACAGTTACTTCTAATCCGACTTTATGAAACTGCAGGCTTGAGCCGTCATAGTAGTTACTGTAGCGATCTTTTTCGGCCAGAACCGATAAAGTCACCTGCCCCTCCGAATCAAGCGTTAGGTTTCGTTCCTCAAATTGGTAATCTTGTTCCCAAATGTACTCAGCATCGATATTTTGCCAGTAGTAAGGGGTGGTTAAAAAGAACTGTTTGACGGTTACTTTTCCGTTGGGGACCGGCTCGCCGATAAAGTAATCGGCCTGGACCGTAAGTTCGACGTTCTCACCGTTTACATACGCTTCTCGATTCGTTGAAACGATCACTTCGTATTCCGGCTTGCGATAATCTTCTACTTTGAAGATTTGGGAATGCTCCTCCCCATCGATTTGAAATTCAACTTCATATTCACCCGTCATGGCTCCGGCCGCAATATCGAATGAGCCATTGACGCTGCCGAAATCATTGGTGGTGAATTCAAACGTTTGCACAATGTTCTCACGGGCGTCGCGAATGCGGGCTGTCACTTCAGTTCCAGTTGGGACGATATCGAGAACCGCATCGTCGTCTTGCCGAATAATCCCTTTGAAATAGACCGTTTGGCCAGGCTTATAAATCGGCCGTTCGGTATAACCGTACACAACGAACTGATCACGATTTTCGATTTGAGCACCGTACCAACCATCCGCGCGCCATTCAGAATCAATCCCACTTATCGTGATGTCACCATTGGCTTCAGAGATAATCAATTTTGGAAATGGAATCGGTGTTTCTGCTGCGTCGTTAGACAAATTGGGGATAGTGATCTTTGCCACACCGTTTTCGTCTGTTTGGGCCACACCCATGACACCACCTTCACGATCGATCAGCGTGGTGCGGGCTTGAGTCACAGCCTTCCCATGGATGTCGTTTACCCAAGCTGTAATTTGACCTTCAGCCGTTTTAACCGTGATATTGTTGGCGGTAATGGCTAAAAATATCATCGAGTTTGATGCATCATTAATGACAATTTCAGCGATGTATAAGCCTGCAGGGACATCGGCTGGGACGAACGTTTCTTGTGCCCTAAGCCATTCTTCCGCCTCGTTCATTTCTGCATTCCACTGATAGGCGGGAGCTTGTTTTGTTGATAATTCAAACGATGGGCTCATGCTGTAGTAACGGTATGTTTCAGCATAATTCTGGATATATTCAGTTATAAATTGTGACTGGGTCAATGCATACAGGTTGAAAGACACTTCTTGGGCATCACCGCTAAGATTGCGATATTGCAAACTGCGGCCGCCGTTGGCATCTAGGACTTGTGCGTTGGGGCCTGCACCGAAGTCAGCATCCGGCATGAAATAGGCGGTTGTGAAATCCCAGGTTTGGGCTTTTTCTAAAGCTAGCTCGCCAGATTCGGTTTTGACGGTTGGATTAAGGGTGTAGCTTACCTTTTGATGGTAGCCAAATGTCCCCCTAGTCGGCCGGAAAGTCATTTGATTGTCATCCCAGCTGAAACTACCCGGCACGTCTGGACTGATTTCGAAAGCGGCTTCGGCCGATGCTTGATCCATCGGCCGGTCAAAACCGATGGTGATCACATGTTTGCGAATATTGGTTGAGTTGGTGGGGCTTGCCCTGAGTAGGGCACCCGGCGAGATAAAATCAATTGCTTCAGGCTGTGGCAGTTCAAGCCCATTTTGATCAAAAAATTGCCCGCTGAACTCAACTTTATATTTTGCGTTTAGAGCAAAGTGGCCAGATCGCACAAATGAAAGGGATTTGTGCCCGTTATCCCACACCCACTCCCCTTCGACCTCAGGGGTAAGCGTCACAAAGTCGGCCGTAAGCTCATCTAAATCGATCTTGTAGTTCCATTTGAATGTGAGCTTTTGGCTCATCGAATGGCTTCTAGGATAGGTGACGGTGTTGATTGGCTCAGCTAGCCGATAAGTTCTTTCTTTCGCTTGGGAAATGGCGGTCCCTAATTCATTAGTCGCACTATCTTTGATGCGTACAACATAATCTGTGTCAAACTGCCATGGCTCAGTTGCCTGTATCGCCAACTGGCGGCCGGTCCATGTCGTTTCGTATTGAAACTCTGGCTCAAGTGACAGTGCGTCTAGAACGCTCTTTTCATCCATTGGCTGATCAAAGCGAATTACGATCTTCGGTAGGCTGTTGGTGATATTTTTGGCCGTTGGTTGAATCGATGAAATGTATGGGACGCTTTTGTATGCAACTGCACGGATGGTTGGTTTTAATTCGCCTTCAACCATCGGCTCCAAGATCGCTTCAGCCGTGGGTGTAAGCGTTGGAAGCGGTGTTTCTGTTGGAAGTGGCGTCCACGTTGGGTTTGGCGTTTCGGTTACGCTTGGTTCGCTTAAGGCCGTTTCAGATGTGGATTGTGGGAGGGTGGCTGTTGATTCAACTCCTTGGGTTAATGTTTGTGGCTGACAGGCAATTGTTAAAAACAAGGCAAATAATAGGATAATCGAGAAGTTTTTTTTCATGAGGTCCTAGACTGTGGCTGCCCAAGCTGCTGGGCCCGCATAGGGGTAACAAAATCAGATAGTTAACAGTCTAAGAAAGGTGAAGCCCCGGCCGCCCAACGGGGTTGTGCTGGCTCCCTGACGCAAACCCTACGCCCGATATGAAAACCTTTTGGTCACGTTCGGCTCCCCTTGAGCAGTATGACTTTTTTGAGATCTTTTATGCTAAAGGAAGGCTGAGGCCGACGATACGATCAATTTCGGCGCGAAAAAAATTGGCGATCTCTGCACAGAACTGATGATTTACAGGGCCGCCTTCGTCTGGATCTAAATCGTATGGGTTGCCAATTACAAAGATGTTTTCGTCATTAAACTCATTGGCCGGAGCCGTATAGTTCATGCTGCCTGCAACAACAATCGATTCATCAACAACCATTAGTTTGTGGTGCAATTTGCCGAATGCCCCGTCGAATTGTGCATGCTCTGGCACAAATACTTCGATCCCAAGATCGTGTAGCCAATGGGCCGCTGACCACCATTGTCGGCCCTGCATCGGATCAAAGAGTCCACGGACTATTCGGCCGCCTTCTCTTAACATCCGCAAAGCATCGTCAATTCCAGATGAACCGGAAAATGTAAAGATGGCGAAATCAACCCGTTGGTTGCACTTGAGCATCTGTTTAATAAACTCGAGTTCGGGGAAGTCTTCAGGTGCAAACAGCACGCGAACCGGTACACCTTCGATATTGACAGTGCTTGGGTAACTGCGTTTTCTCCGACTGAATACTCCAAAATTCCCTTCGCGAATTTCGTCGAACTCTTCACGATAGCGGCGGCAGACACCCACGTCATTAAAAATAATCACGTGATTTAGGTTATTGTGAGTTCCTGTGACGGTGAAATTGGTAGAGCCGGACAACACGGCCGATTTCGCTTTGGAGCCCCCTCGAAAATCACGGATGATAAACTTTTGATGAAAGATCTTTGGATTGAAATCTACTTTTACATCGATGCGGTTGCGTAGAAGCACCGACATAATATTCCGATTTACTTTGTGTTTGCTATTATCATCTTCATCATCCCACTGTGTGCGATAGCGAGCCTGCTCTTCAGTTTCACCCTCCAAGGTTGAAACTGCGGGGAGTCTTGTTTCTGTTACATAATCTTGTTCTAGGAAAATGCGGATGCTCAACCCACGCCAGCGTGCTCGAATGATCGCTTCTGCAATGGGCATCGAATCGATTTCTTGTACGGCGATATCGAGTGTTTTCTCGGCCGCATCGATAAAATCGATAATGACCGTTTCTAGATTGTCTGCTGCGCCCAATTCCTGTGGACCGACATAAGCCTCAATTTTCCCATTTGCAAACGTAGCCATCAGTTTCTCCTTGAACATGCTCCCTATCTAATTTGCGAAGTTTCAATATTAACATGTAGCCCAAAATGATGATAGCTGGGTTTAAACACAGCAAGCGGCCGTTTTTAGAAACAGGGCTGCCTTTTCTATGATTGTTTAAAAGTAGGGAATCTGTGGGAAAGCTGACATGTATGGGATTTAGAAAGTTGTTAATCTGTACGAAATGGAACTTAAAAGGAGATGCAGACGTTTTATCTGCATCGGCTCTTGATTGACGATTAACGTATAGCTACACCCCATAGAAGGACATCCCCATGAAAAAACCAAATCAAACGTTTTCAAAATTCATTCTCGTTATCGCCGCGTTTCTACTTCATATTTTCGGTGTTGGGATTTATGCGGCTGTGTCTTCTGCTCAGCTTGAAAGCTATTGTTGTCAGCTGCTGAGTGGCGAGCTGTCAGCAACCGAAAGTGTGACTGACTATCAGGTTAGCGCAGATGGTGCATTCGCCGTTTATGTGGTTACCGATTCAGCCGATGATAGCTGGTCCATGTATCGAGTGCCGATTGATAAAACATCTGCGGCTGTCCAGATTGATCAAGGGCAAGCGGCCGGTAATGTGTTTAATCACCTGATTATTTCACCCGATGGCGCATGGATTGTGGCCAATACGTCGGCCGGATTGCTGAGCTTAAACTCGGCCGGAACATCATACGTTTGGCTAAAAGAGCTGGTTGGATCAGAGAATCGCTCGATTTTTAACGATGCGGTTAATGCAAGTAGCGATTGGGTAATTTTTTCTCTGTTTGAAAAACAAGATGATTCACAAGTGGAAGCTTTATTTAGTGTTCCGATCACAGGGGGTGAGCCGAATCGGCTGACTCCTGAACCTGTTACCTACAATTGGCTCAATAAGCCGCTGCTGAGTCCGGTCGGTGACCAAGTGGTTTACGGCATTGGCACTCAAGACAGTGGTGTTTCCGGAGCTGTGGTGAATGCTCGTCTGTATAGCGTGCCGATCATGGGGGGAAGCTCTCAATTGCTAGACCAGATTGCAAACGGTTATCAGGGAGAAATCAAGATTTCGGCCGATGGAAACTTTGTTGTTTTTGGCCATGTTGCGTCTGATGAGCAGAGTGATGAGTTTTTGAGCAATTTAAATTCAGTTCCTATTGATGGTGGAGAAAAAATAGATCTGACAACGGGGTCAGCCGTTGAAATCACTCGAATCTTTCCAGGGTTCGAAGTATCCGCTGATAGTCAAAAAGTAGTTTTTTTTGCTGACCAAAGAATCTCTCAATATTCGATTTATTCAAATTCAATCGGTGGCAACGCATTGGTGAATGTTGTTCCATATGTTGAAAATATGATCGATTTGTCACCCAACCTATTTCATATTACTCCTAATGGATCTGACATCATTTTCTTGGGGCATGTCAACGGCAATGTCTTGGATCGTAAAAAGGTTGGTTTCCATCGCGTTCCGATTGGTGGGGGTGAGATTGTCACGCTCTATGAAAGAACAACCCAGCGATACGGTCAGATTTACTCAGATGAGTTTGCCATTGACCCAATGGGGCAGTCTTTAGTTTTTATTGAAAATGATGCTTATACGATTAATTTGGCTGAACTCACAACATCGCTCCGCAGTGTTCAGCTGTCAGGAAATGATGGAATCACTGATCTTGCTACTGATATCTATTTGCCTGAATCGGGCATACAATTTGAATTTTCGCCAAACGGCCGTCGAGTGTTTTTCTGGTCTGGGGAGGATCGTGTGGTTGATTATGGCGCTTTGTATAGCGTACCAGCTGCTGGTGGAACACAAACGAAACTCAACGATGTGAATGGAAGTGGTGAAATCTCTTATGGGCAATTTTCGGTGACGGCCGACAGTCACCAGATTGTCTACTTGGGTGTCGGTGGGGCCGGTAAAAGTGAGCTGTTCGTGTCGCAAGCGGCCGGTGAAAATGTGGCCCCTGCGCTCACGAGTCAGGTGACCGCCGGTGTCTTTGCGGATCGGCCGTTTATGATTCAAATTAGCACTCAAGATGCTAATCAAACCGATACCTTAACCATTGAGGTGTCAGGCTTACCAGATTGGATCACATTCACTGATAATGGAGATGGTTCAGGATCACTGACTGGTAATCCAACATTAACTGAGTTAGGGCAGTTTATGATTACCTTGAGGGTGTCTGATCAGTTTGGACTGAATACTGAGCAGACGATGACTATGAATGTTGTTGAACTGGCGGCCGAAATCTATTTGCCCGTTGTCAACCAGTAACGTTCTGGCCTAGCCGATGCGGCTCGTTCTTAGCCGTGGATTTAGAATTAGGCTCAGCAAGTCGGCCGTCAAGTTTAGCCCGATGTACACAATGGCTAACGCCATCGCTATCGCCTGAACCATCATAAAATCGCGAGCCGTTATCCCAACGAGCATCGCTGAGCCAATGCCGGGATAGTTAAACATCGACTCAATGATGACACTACCCCCCAATAGCCAGGCCACGGTCAAAGCGATAATATTGATAGAAGGGAGCATCGCATTCGGTAGGGCATGCACCAAAATCACGCGCCATTTTGGTGCCCCTTTGAACTGCGCCATCACCACAAAATCACTTTGCATCACATCGATCAGACTGGTGCGTACAAGGCGCAAGATATGAGCGACCATGACACAGGTAAGCGTCACAATTGGGAGCGTGATGTTGGGGATAATCTCGCGAATGGGGGCATCCGTGGTGATAAGAGCCACGGCCGGAAGCCATTGAAATTTAATCGCCAAGAAGAAGATCAAAAAGGTCCCGATCACAAATTCAGGCAAAGTCATTAATCCCAAGGACAAAGTTGAGAAAAAGATGTCGGTGTATTTATCTCGATTGATTGCCGTAATGATGCCCAGAAAAATGGCGAGTGGAATGCCGATGACTGCGGCCGACAGTCCTAACACAACCGTGTTGCGTAGTCGGAATTTGATTAGCTCTGTAATTGGCTCTTCTCGTAAGGGGGAGGTGCCAAAGTCACCACGAATCACACCAGCAAACCATTCGAAGTAGCGCACAAATAGCGGCCGATTTAAGCCAAACTCCTCTCTATAAAAGGCTAAACTCTCTGGAGTCGCATCTCGCCCTAAATAGGCGGTTGCCATATCACCCGGAAGTGCCTCGATCGCTACAAAAATAATAATAGAAACAAAGAACAACGTAGCGAATGCCCATGCAATTCGATTCAAGATCATTTTTAGCATAATCTAGTGTATCTCAACTTTTCTGAACCTCTCAATGTGAGTGATCGTTTGACCAACCTGTGGCCATTTTCTGTTGATCCACCTTAAAATACGCTTTAACTTTGGGCGTATGGAGAACAAGAATGACAAAAAATAAACGCGTACAGCTAGGTACGCAATCAGTTTGGGCAGGCGAAGAGAGCTATTTGATGCAGGGAGCCACCCAAGTACCGGTGGTGCACAGCGTCTCATTTGGCTATGACGATATGGATGAGTGGCTGGACGTGGCTTTGGGTAAAAAGCCTGGCCATATTTACGGCCGGAATACAAATCCAACCGTTGATGCATTTGAAAACAAAATCCGTTTACTCGAAGGGGCTGAAGCGGCAACCAGCGCATCGACCGGCATGGGGATTATCAGTAGTACACTGTTTGGATTGTTGGCACCAGGTAAACGGGTTGTTTCGGTTAAAGATACGTATGGGGGCACCAATGTGCTGTTCCAAGAGTTTTTGCCGAAATTCAATATCGATGTGACGTTGTGTGACACAACCGATCATGCTCAAATTGAGGCCGAAATCGCCAAAGGGTGCGATATCGTTTATCTCGAGAGCCCAACCAATCCAACGACCAAAGTGGTAAATATCGCCAAGCTGGCCGCGGCCGGGAAAGCGGTTGGGGCTACGGTGATCGTTGATAACACCTTTGCAACTCCGATTAATCAAAATCCGATTTCATTGGGGGCCGATTTGGTTTTGCATAGTGCCACTAAATTTTTGGGCGGCCATGCTGATGCTTTGGGCGGAGTCATTTGCGGCCGGAAAGACCTCATCGATCAGATTTATCACTATCGTGAGATTAATGGGGCAACGCTCCACCCGATGGCGGCATACTTGCTTTTGCGCGGTATGAAGACGCTGGAGCTGCGTATTCGCCAGCAAAACAGCAGCGCGATGCAGGTCGCAACATTCTTAGAGAATCATTCGGCCGTAGAGCGGGTGTTTTACCCCGGCCTTGAGTCACACAGCGGGCATGAGATCGCCAGCGAGCAGATGCGCGGCTTTGGCGGCATGATGAGCTTTATGCTTAAAGAGAATAGCTTTGATGCGGTTCGTCGCTTTGTGCCTAAGATGAAATATGCACATGCGGCCGCCAATTTAGGTTCTGTCGAGACAATCATCGGGCCACCTGCGACAACCAGCCATGTCGAATGTACGGCCGAAGAGCGGTCAGCAATGGGAATCCCTGAGAGCCTTATCCGCTATTCAACCGGCATCGAAAACACCGAAGATCTGATTGCAGATTTAGATCAGGCGCTAGAAGGGTTTTAAATTAAACCAGTTGTGAGTGGTTGAAAACGTTGGCTGAGCTAGTCGAAGCCAGCGTTTTTAGATTTGTTTACGATATGCGGCCGGAGTCTGTCCCATCACCTCACGAAAAACCCGATAAAACTGAGCATAGCTGCCAAACCCCGCTTCACGCGCTGCGTCTAGCATCGTTAGCTTGTATCCATCCCCATAAAGGGCCAAAAATCGATCGAGACGACATCGATTGCGATATTGCGAGAATGAAACCCCGGTTTGCTTTTTAAACAGTCGGCTGATTGTTTCAGGCGTTAAACCCACTTGCTGAGACAATGACTGTAAATTATCTTGCGTCGTCCCTTCTGATAGTTGTCGGGCAACTTGGCCAATGGCCGGATGGATATTTTGCTTAAGTGGGATAATGCTCCCTTGCAAATATGCGCCCCAGCAGCTGTGGAGCAGGTAGCCTAAAATACTGTTGGTATAAGCGGACGTTTCTTTGGCCGCAACCGTTTCTGTGCAGATGGTCACCAATTTTTGGAGTGTAACGTCATCAAGATGCCGCACGTGTAACCCGGCCGGTTTTCGTTGTAACAACGGTTGGGATGTCTGATCGATGCAGCTTCGCTGGAGAAAGCTCGGCCGGATTACGAAAATCCACATCGCAAAATCATCAGAGGTATTGAGCATTAAATGATCTTGCTCTGGGAAGAGCCATGCGATTGAATTTGGGGCAAGGTCGATGCGTTGTTCATCTACGATGTAGCTCCCGTGGCCGCGCACAACAAGATTACATTCAAGTTCATCATGCCGATGAAAGTAATCTAAGTTGGGAGAATCACTAAACCAAACTTTACCAATCGCTTTATCTGGGATAAATAGTTGTTCTTTCATGAGATCAAAAAATGATAACAACTTGTTTGATTTTGCAAAGCTCAATTAAATTAGGCTGGTAAAATGATAACAATGGTGCAATTGGTCTGTATTAAACCGCTGCGCCTTGAAATATTATTTGAACTGAAAGGAGACAATCTGATGGCCCCAACTGATCGCGAGAAATATTTTTTTGACCTTAACGGATATTTGGTTTTGAGAGGGGCTTTAAGCTCTGAAGAAGTTGCCGCCTGTAACGCCGGGATCGATGCGATGCTGCCGATAAAAGACAAAGAGTGGGTGGGCCATGTGCATGGCCATACATTTGAAGACAACGACGGCATTAATCTGCAGCAGATTTACGAAGGTGGCCCAGCATTTGAGCGCATTATCGATCACCCAAGCTGGATCGAGAAAGTAAAATGCTTCGTCGGCGGCGAAGGGACATTTGACTACAACCATGGGCCGCTGTTTATAGACGAGAACTTTGCTAATTTACGCGGCCCCGGCCAAGCGATTGGATTGCATTCTGGCGGGGACAAAGCGACCAAACGGACCCAATATCGCTTTCACAACGGGGGCTTTGCCTGTGGCCAAATTAATATTTTGATGGCTTTGACCGATGTTGGGCCGGGAGATGGGGCGACGATGGTGGTGCCTGGTAGCCATAAGGCGAACTTTAGGCATCCAGATTTTGATAAGTATAAGATGCAGGGGGAAGACGCGGCCGTCGATGGGGTTGAAGGTGCCGTCGAGGTGCAGCTAAACGCAGGTGACGCGATTTTGTTCGTTGACTGTATTTCACACGGTTCTGCACGGCGGGTTAATCCGGGGCAGCGCCGGATAATGGTTTTCCGGTATGGGCCGTCGTGGGCGAACTTCCGGCATGGATACAAGCCATCGGCCGGGCTGCTTGAGCGGCTGTCACCACAGGCCCGCAATATTGTGTTGCCTCAAAAACATGTAGAGCGTGATCCGGCAACAGTTCGGCCGAACCCCAACCTGCTTTAGTGTGTTGACGTTGGCAGGAGTTCAGCTTTAAAATCAAACAACTAAAATATTTGTTTAAAACTAGAGGCTGCGTTGGATCGTCTTTGAGCAAGAAACGATCCAACAGGCCAACCCCACTAAAACATGAACACAAGATTCGGTTATCGCAATATTGACTTCCCCAGCAATGAAATGGGAGTTTTGGAAGACAGCAGTCCGCTGTTAAATGATCTGCCAGCTCTGCATGCGCGTATGGCAAAAGATGGCTTTTTGCTTTTGCGCGGTCTTATCGGCCGTGAAAAAGTGCTCAAAGCGCGTGAAACAATCTTGCAGTACATGGAGACGAAAAACGCCTTAACGCCTGATACCCCCGTGCTGGATGGGGTGATGCCAAAAGGAGGCAGGTCCGTTTTTATGGAAGGGCGCCGCGGCATTTCAACCGATCCTGATGTGATGAACGTCGTTGAAAGCCAGGAGCTGTTCGACTTTTTTGAGCAGTATTTCGGTGAACCAGCGCTGACGTTTAACTTTAAATGGCTACGTGCAGTAGGCAACGAAGAGTATACCGGGGCGCATATGGACAATGTTTATATGGGGCGTGGGTCTAAAAAACTGCACACCGTTTGGATTCCATTTGGTGATATTAAAGTGGAGCAAGGGACGCTGGCGATGTGTGTCGCATCGAATCGGTTGGATGAGTTTGCCAAGATTCGGCAGACGTACGGCCGGATGGACGTTGACCGTGACAAAACTGAAGGATGGTTTTCAAAGGACCCGCTTGAGATTGTGGAGCATTTTGGCGGCCGGTGGGTCACGGGTGATTTCTTTGCAGGAGATGTGATTTTCTTTGGCATGCACACGATGCATGCGTCAACAACTAATCTAACCAACCGTTTTCGCTTGAGCTGTGACGTGCGCTTTCAACCGGCCAGCGAACCGGCCGATGCTCGCTGGGTTGGACCTGGAGCGGGGCATACGGCACATGGCACGATTGAATTAAAGTCGATGGAAGAGGCACGGAGTGAATGGGGGGTGTAGGGGGAGCCGCTTTAGCCTCATCGCAAATTACGAATTTTGCTGACGGCCGTTTGCCACGTCTGTTTTAACGCTGGAAGCACATCGATGGCCAACTCCTTTTCATAGCTGAGTATGAGCGGAATCAACGGAACGGTGAGGTGTAGTTTTGAGGTTAGTGATGCTTCACCTCCCAAGGCTTTGAGCACATCGGCCCATTGTTCCCCATCTGGCTGGCCTTCACGTAGCTGTTGAAGGTCGGTAACCGCTTGCTGGGTAAGCAAATTGAGTTGGCCTAATTCCCAGTCAGCCAACTGCTGTTTGTCGGCCGCGTCGTAAATTAACTCGGTGACTTCAAGCTGATCGTCGCTCATTTGGCCTAGCAAGCGGCCGACCGTTTGCTTGTGCTGTTCATCGATCCGATTCAAGATCGATGTTTTGACCTGGCCGATTTCGTCTCGAATTTTATCTTGGCCGCTGGTTAGGTTGCTTTCGGCCGTATTGACCTGGTCGCTGAGTATCGTCTGTGTTTGCAAAATCGTATCGATCTTTTCCACGATCAAATTGAGCTGAGCTTGCCCGGCATCGGTCTGTGTACTGGCCGTGGGTTGGCTAGAAATTTCCGCTTGAAGTTCGGCCGCTTCTTGACTATACCCAGCAATCGTTTCTTTTTGGCGTGTAATCTCTCGCTCAATTTTTTGCCGACGGCGCGGGTCGTCTTCATAGGTCAGCTCTTCACGATATTTATTTAGCAGCCCCGCTTCCCGGTCGATGTGACCCTGCAAGTCGTTAAGCCGTTGCGTGTTCCCAAAATCTGGTTTGTGCACAGGGATGACTTCAACCTCTTCTCGTTCAAGTTTGTCCGCATAGCGGCCGAACTGATAGCTGTTTTCCTTCTTAATGTAGTCAAGCATCGTCGGGATTTGACCACGTTTGTGGGCATGCTCCACAATCGCCTCGATCATCTGCCTTTTTCCCATACCAGAGGCGAAGTCGTTATAGACTTCCTGAAACCGGTCAAAGGCAAGCGTTCCGATCTCACCACTGCTAAATGCATCTGATAATAATTTTCTTATTTGCTCCAAATCGTAAGCCATTTGTTTCTCCACTTTCTAAATCGGTCAATCGAGCTATTTATATCAGAATTTTGGCTGTTGCCTATTTTGATGAGTCTGAAAGCCTCGATGCTAAAAAATCTTTCACTCTTGGCTTTTCTCCCGCTGCAAGTGTGAGAACGGATCAAGCTGTATGAAATAATCAGCTGAAGATCGAAAGTTCTTGACAAGGTAGCGGTATAGGTTATTATCTAAACACACAAACCGACCGTCGGTCTGTATCCGGCCAATAGAGATCTTTGATCATGATTAAAGTAGATCGACGCACAGAAATCGTCACAATTGCTCAACAACTTTTTTATACAAAAGGGTATGAGCGTACCTCTGTTAATGACATCATCAACGTTGCAGGCCTCTCGAAAGGTGGGTTTTACCATCACTTCGATTCCAAGCAGGCGGTTTTGTGGGCGGTGGTAGACGAACTCATTTCGCAAAGCAGCACTATGATCGAGCCGATTCTTGCTAATGATAACTTGAATGCGCTTGAAAAATTTAAGCAGATCACGACCACAGTCAACGATTGGAAGATTGAGCGTCGAGAACAGATGTTGACCTTGATTGAAGGTCTCTTTAGCGATGAAAATCTGCGGCTTCGTGACCGGCTGATGGATGAATCAAAGCGAGTCACTTTGCCGGTTTGGACCCAGATCTTAGAACAAGGTGTGGCTGAAGGGGTATTTGATCTAGGTGGGATTGGAGAAAGCTACGCGGCCGAATTTATCATTTTGCTCCTGCGTAATTCAGGGGAAACGTTTGCCAGGCTGCTGCTAGACCCGAATCGGCCGGCCGATTCCGTTGCCATCGTAATTGAAAAATATGCATCAGCTGAAAAAGTGATTCAGCGGATTCTAGGCATTTCTGCTGGTTCGCTCCAACTCATTGACCCACACGATATATCAGCTTGGTTTGAGTAAAAACCGAGCTACGAAGTTAGGAAGAAAACGATGACTGTACAAGAAATAACTCAGGTCAATAGAAAAGAAATAACAGCGGCCGATATGAAAAAGCCGCTCAGCTTAACAAGCCAAGCTTTTGCAGACAACAAACGGGGGTATTATAAATGGCTCCGTGAAAACGACCCTGTGCATAAAGGGAAAATGTTTGGCATGATCAACGTTTACCTATTGAGTCGTTATGACGACTGTGTTGATATGCTAAAAGACCCTCGTTTTGTCCGGAATCGAACAACAGCAAGAGGGGGTGGCGGTCGATTCCCATTTCCATTGCCTAAATCTATCGCCGCTTTGGCCAATAGCATGATTAATGTGGATGAGCCGGATCATCGCCGTTTAAGAAACTTGGTACATAAAGGGTTTACTCCACGACAGCTTCGCAAACTTGAAGGTCGTATTCATGAAATTGTGAAAGAGTTGCTCGATAAGGCAGAACAAAAAGGGGGAATGGAGCTGAAAGAGGAGTTTGCTCGGCCGATTCCGGTCACAGTAATCGCCGAAATGGTGGGGGTAAAGGTGGAAGAAGTACCAAAGCTTAGCCATATTGTCGATGCGGTAACGGAAAACATGACCGGCCTGGGAATTGCTAAGACGATGTTTTGGGACATGCCCAAAGCGATTAAATTTGTGAAAGAGTTAATTGAGCGTAAGCGTCAAAATCCGGCTGATGATATTTTAACCGCCCTTGTCGAAGCGGAAGATGGAGGTGAGCGGCTGACCGAAGATGAGATTATCGGGATGGTCTTTTTGCTGATTATTGCAGGTTATGAAACAACGTATAACCTGATCACCAATATGACCTACACGCTTTTACAGCACCCTGATCAGCTTGAACTGTTACGCACCAATCCTGAGTTGATGGATTCGGCCGTTGAAGAGGTTTTGCGTTTTGATGGGCCATTGTACGCAACCAAACCGGAATACCCAACCGAAGATGTCATAATTCGGGGGGTCACGATTCCAAAAGGCTCAACCGTCCTGCCGCTGCTGGGTGCCGCCAACTTAGATGAGGATATTTTCGAGAATCCAGAGATGTTTGACATCACCCGAGAGAAAAATCGGCACTTGGGGTTTGGGATGGGTATTCACTATTGTTTAGGCGCACCGCTGGCACGTATTGAGACAAAAATTGCGATTCAGGCACTTTTAGAACGGAACCCAAATTTACGCTTGGCCGTTGATCCCAGCCATCTGGAGTTTGCCTCCCGGCCGGGCTGGCACTTGTTTAAGTCGATGCCGGTCAAGCTCGGTTAATCAGACTGATACTGGAGAGCATGAAAAAAAACGGCCACCAACGGCGAACTCGACGAAGCAGGAGAACCGCAGAAAAAATTGCGCCAACTGTGTCACCCGCCCAGCCAGGAATGATGGGCGGCCGGTACCGGCCGATTTCAAATGCGGATCTGCCGCAGCTTGATCAATCAATTCGGCACGTACTGTCTGAAATCGGCTTTTCTGAAGTACCCGCTGTTGTCAGCGATGTCGTCATCGAAAATGGAGGCCGGTGGACGCAAGACGGCCGACTTGCTTTTCCTGAAGAGCTTTTAGATCGCTTTTTAGCCGGCTTTAAGCGCAACTACACGTTACACGGTCAAAAGCCGGGCCAAGAAATCGTGATGTCAGGGCAACGGGTGCACATGGGAACTGGCGGGGCTGCGCCTCAGGTCGTTGATTTAGATACGGGTAAATACCGTGATTCAGCTTTGCAAGATCTGTACGACGCGGCTCGTATTTGTGACACGCTCGACAATATCCATTTTTTTAGCCGTTCGCTCGTTGCACGAGATATGCCTAACGATCTAGCGATGGATGTGAACACCGCTTATGCGTCACTCAGTGGCACAACAAAGCATGTCCTCACGAGCATAACAGTGCCTGGAAATGTCGAAAAGATCGCTGAAATGTG
This sequence comes from Anaerolineae bacterium, assembly GCA_045105475.1. Classification (GTDB taxonomy): domain Bacteria; phylum Chloroflexota; class Anaerolineae; order Promineifilales; family Promineifilaceae; genus WTJY01. Next base: position 33,421 of record JBGCDP010000139.1, on the reverse strand, counting down.
TTACATAATTGCCGGTTCACGTGAGGCGTTTCTCGACCGGCCGTTTATCTCCCTCAACATTAATCATGTTGTGCCGCCACTGCGTTTCCATAAAGAATCGTGTGAAGTCATGGCCGAAGCGGCACGTTTGGGCATTCCGGTTCATTGCAACGTCTTTAGCCAGGTTGGAGCTTCGACCCCCGTCACTCAGGCGGGATCGATTGTGCAAAACATGGCTGAATCTTTGGGTGGGATGATTTTTGCGTGGCTGGTTAATCCTGAGGTTAAAGCGATCATGGGTGTCCGGCCGATGGTGACTGACTTACGGACGGGTGGGTTTAGCGGGGGCAGTGGCGAGCAGGCGCTGATCATGGCCGCATCTGCCCAAATGGCCCACTATTATGATTTGCCCAATAGCTGTATCGCTGGGGCGACCGACAGCAAAACGGCCGATGCGCAAAGCGGCTACGAAAAAAGCATGACGGTGACTTTAGCTGCTCAAGCTGGTTCAAATATGATTACCCAAGCGTGTGGGATGCATGCAGGGCTGATGGGTGTTGCGTTTGAGAGTTATGTCATCGACAACGATATGCTTGGGGGCATCATGCGCTCTATTAGCCCGTTTGAAGTTGATTCAATAACGCTCGCAACCGATATGATTAGTGAGATTGTGCGGGGTGAAGGGCATTTTTTGGGGCACTCTGAAACGTACAAACGTATGGAGTCTGACTTTCTGTACCCGGAAATCGCTGACCGGAAATCTGTTGATGAGTGGGAAGAGGCGGGGTCTAAAAACATTCATAAGGTGGCGAAAGCGAAAACACGCGAAATTTTGGACACTCATTTCCCTAACCATATTTCGGCCGAAGTTGATGCGCAGCTGCGCCAAAAATTTGATATACGCTTGCCCAGAAAAAGGATGGAATCCTGATGAAAATAATGATCTTTGGAACGGGCGCGATGGGGTCAGTCTACGCCGCTCTGCTGGCGACGTCAGGCAATGAAGTGTGGGCCGTCGATTTATGGCAAGAGCATGTAGATGCGATTAACACCAACGGTTTGCGTGTTGAAGGCGCGAGCGGAAATCGTATAGTCAAATCGATCAAGGCCACAACCAACGCGGCTGATGCTGGCCCGTGCGACTTATACATTATTGCCACAAAAGCATCTGGCGTGGGGGCAGCGGCCAAAGCCATCGCACCCAACATGCGGCCGGACTCACTTGTGCTCACGATTCAGAACGGATTAGGGGCAGGGGAACGGATCGCAGAATTTATGCCGGTCGATAATGTGCTATTGGGGGTTGCGGCCGGATTTGGGGCTTCGATGAAAGGACCGGGGCATGCGCATCACAACGCCATGAACCTGATCCGATTAGGTGAGATGAGCGGCGGGATGACACCTCGTCTAGAAAGTTTGACTCAGCTTTGGGCTGACGCTGGTTTCGCAGTTAAAGCCTTCGCTGATATCAACCAACTCATCTGGGAGAAATATCTGTGTAACATCACCACGGCCGGACCCTGTACCGTTTTTGACTGTACGCTGAGCGAATTGCAACACAACCCAGCTTGGTGGGAAATTGCGCTAGGTTGTGCAACTGAAGCCTATACTTTGGGTGTTGCCCAGCGCATCAAATTTTCGTTCGATGATCCGATCGCCTATGTGACTGAATTTGTTGAGCGAATGCCGCATGCCAAGCCATCGATGTTGCAGGACCATTATCATCAGCGTCTTTCAGAGATCGATGCGATCAACGGGATGGCGGTTGAGCTGGGGAATCGATTGGGTATTCCGACACCCTATAACGATGTGGTGAGTGCGATTGTGCGTCGAAAAGAGGAAGCGTTTTAGTAACCCACAAGTTTCTTTGGGAAAGGTTTGAATTTATGAAAATAGCCAGTTTTAAAAAAGACGGTGCCATGCGCTATGGCGCTGTAGTCGGGGAATCGATTTGGGAAGCAAGCAGTGAGTTTCAGCAAACGTATAAAACGTTGCGCCATGTCTTAGAGGCAGATGCACTAGAAGCTTTAGCGGCCGATTGTGCCCAATCTGACCAAAAGATTGCGCTCAGTGACGTTCAGTTGCTACCACCTATCACTAATCCCGGCCGGGTTATTTGCGTTGGGGTGAACTACCCTAAGCGGTATCCGGTTCCCAATGAGCAGGGTGAAATTGTGACGATGCCACCGCCAGAAAATATTATTTTGTTTGCCAAGCTTGATGGAACCCTCGTCGGCCACGGTGAGCCATTGGAAATCCCTGCTGGTGAAGCGGCTGATACGTTCGACTATGAAGGGGAAATTGTGCTAGTGATTGGGAAAAGGGGAAGGCATATTTCGGCCGAAGATGCGTTTGACCATATCGCAGGCTACACCATTATGAATGACGGTTCTGTGCGGGGTTGGCAAAAGCACAGCGTGCACGCAGGAAAGAACTTTGCCAACTCAGGCGGCTGTGGCCCTTGGATGGTGACGGCCGATGAAATTGCTGATCCGTTTGCGATGACATTGCAGACACGCCTAAATGGGGAATTGGTGCAGGACACAGTCGCTACAGAGATGGTGTTTGCCATCCCTAAACTGATCAAATACATCTCGCATACAATAGATTTGCGGCCGGGGGATTTAATCGCAACCGGCTCCCCTGAAGGATCTGGAGGCAGCCGTACACCGCAACGCTTTTTAAAAGCTGGGGATCATCTGGCGATATCAGTTTCAGGAATTGGGGTCTTAGAAAACAGCGTGGGGTAATAATTCGCTCAAGTCGCTATTTGGGCATGATTTTTTCAATCCTTTTTAATATAAAAATCTGGTTGAAAAGTTGATGGTTAGTTGATGGTTAAATGAAGAAAGGTTGACCTGCTTGAGTGTGCATGCTACCATTACGACCGGTTTGGCACTCATGTGATTAGAGTGCTAAAACCGAAGCAGGTTGTCTTTTTGGTCATAAACTGCATCAATTTTGCACTGAATCTAAAAAGGGAAACTCAATCATGAATAGTTTGACTGATCGCCAAGATAATATTTTAGGCTTGCTAATTCGTTCTTATACTGAGGACGGTATTCCGGTTGGCTCGAAAACATTGGTCGATCGGTTTGGCTTGTCGGTTAGCTCAGCTACGGTGCGTAACGAACTCTCGCTGTTAGATGAACTCGGATTTTTGGTTCAGCCACATACGTCTGGCGGCCGAATTCCGACTGAAATGGGGTATCGCTATTTTGTCCAAAGGCTTTTGGGCGAATATGAACTGCCTCAATCTGAAAAGCAGATGATTCAGCACCAGTTTCACCAGGCTCGTTTAGAAATTAGTCAATGGATGGGGCTAGCCACGGCCGTCTTAGCACGGACGTCGTCTGGAGCCAGCTTTATCACCTATCCACGTAGCCAGCTCAACCGGATTAAACATGTTCAGCTCATTTCGACTCAAGGGTCGATGGTGCTTCTGATTTTGGTTATGTGGGGCGGTGAGGTTTCGCAGCAGATGCTGCAGCTGGCCGAATCGATTCCGCAAGCGCGTTTAACGCAGGCGGCCGACCGTTTGAACCGCATGCTTGAAGGGCTTTCAGCAGAAGAAGTTCGCCGGAAAATCCAATCGATTGATTGGCTGCTTGAACGAGAAGTTGGATTGCTGGCGCTTGACGCGATTAGCCGATCGGATCACCGTTTGATTAGCCGTGTGCAACGGGCTGGAATTACCAATCTAATCGATGATGATGAAACACGTTCAGCCGTTCATCTTATAGAAGAGACTTCTAAATTAGCCGGAATGATTTCGACTATGTTTGAGGAAAAAGCCTCAGGTGTTCAGGTCGTGATTGGCGGCGACGGCCGTTGGGAAGAGTTAAAACATTGTACGATCATTTTGTCTCGCTATGGCGTGGGGAATGATTTGATGGGTGAAGTAGCGGTAATCGGGCCAACACGTATGGCCTATGGTCGGAATATCTCGGCCGTTCGTTACGTAGCCAGCCTGATGACAGAATTTGTCAGCGACTATTATGCTGATTCTTCACTACTGTCAGGCAACTCAGTTTCAAATTAGATAAGTGCTCTAAACTTTTCTGATCATAAAAAACAGAAGGGTTTGTCAGATTAAAATAATAATTAACAAAAGGGTACTTTCGCCATTCTATTTCGGCCGGAGTGCCCTTTCTGTATGAATTAATAACGCTAAAAAGGATCGTTATGAATAAGTCAGAAGAAAACGAAAACGTAGAAGCTCTCGAAAACGAGAATGTGGCCGAAGTGGCTGAAGAATCTTCAGAAGCAGTTCAAGAAGATGAAGTGGTGGAATTAACCATTGAGCAACAGCTCGAAGCAGCACAGGTTGAATCTGCTAAAAACCTAGACGGATGGCAGCGCGCATTGGCCGATCTTTCAAATGCGCGTAAACGCTTTGATCGTCAAACGCAGCTTTCATTTACTAATGCAACGGTAGACGTTGTGAGCAAACTTTTGCCAGTTATGGATGATTTTGATCGGGCATTACAGAATGTGCCGGAAGAAATCGCTGAGAATAGCTGGTTTGAAGGATTAGGTGGTGTGATGCGTAAAATGGATCGGATTTTGGAAAGCATTAAAGCTGAAAAAATCTTATCTGTCGGTGAAACATTTGATCCTAACGTACACGAGGCCTTATCAACAGAGGCTTCTGACGAGTACGAAAGTGGCATTGTGACCCGCGAACTCCAGCCTGGATACCGTATCGGTGACCGGGTTATCCGGCCGGCACTTGTATATGTAGCGGAATAGAGTTTCGGCTTCTATTCTGGTGTAAGGGCTATAGTTGCATACAAATTACACCTCATTAAATATAAAGTTTTTAAAATTATCATCTCATTGTGAACTAATAAAGGCAGAAGAATCAGGTCGATTTAGATCGCTTTTGTTGTGCACAACGGTTTATCAAATAACATCAAAATGGCAAAAATAATTGGAATCGATCTAGGAACAACCAACTCAGTTGTGTCTGTAATGGAAGGCGGAGAGCCGGTTGTTATTCCTAGTGCAGAGGGTGGACGTACATTTCCGTCAATTGTGGCGGTAAATCCGAAAACGGGTGAGCGACTGGTGGGGCAGGTGGCTAAGCGACAGGCTGTTGTGAATGCAGACAACACCATCTTTTCATCAAAGCGGTTTATGGGGCGTAAAATTTCAGACCCGGCCGTAGAGCGTGCAAAAGAGTTCGTCCCGTATGGTGTCACTGGTGCGCCCAACGGCGATGTCCGTTTGGTGATGGCTGATAAAGAGTATTCTCCACCTGAAATCGCGGCGATGATTTTGCAAAAAATCAAAGCAGATGCGGAAGCCTTTTTAGGTACCCCTGTCACCCAAGCGGTTATTACCGTTCCTGCTTATTTTGATGATAGCCAAAGGCAAGCAACGAAAGATGCTGGCAAGATCGCGGGCCTTGAAGTCATGCGGATCGTAAATGAGCCAACCGCTTCAGCTTTGGCTTATGGATTGGGCAACGACACCGACGAAGTTATTGCTGTTTATGACTTAGGCGGTGGTACCTTTGACATTTCAATTCTCGATGTAAGTGACGGCGTTTTTGAGGTATTGGCTACCAATGGAGATACCTTCTTGGGTGGAGACGACTTCGACATGCGTATTGTTGAATGGGCGGCCCAACAGTTCAAAATGGAAGAAGGGATCGACCTGCGTCAGGATCGCCAGGCGTTGCAACGTCTGCGTGAGGCATCTGAGAAAGCGAAGATCGAACTTTCAACCACGATGCAGTCTGAGTTGAACCTGCCTTATATTACAGCCGATGCAAACGGACCTAAACATTTAACCCTGACCCTATCTCGCGCAAAATATGACCAGCTAACGGCCGATCTTGTTGAACGGTCGATTACACCTTGTCGCCAAGCATTGAAAGATGCTGGCTTGAACAAGTCCGAAATTACGCAGATCGTTTTGGTCGGTGGTATGACCCGTATGCCAGCGGTTCAAGAAGCTGTGAAAGCATTCTTCGGCCGTGAGCCACATCGTGGGGTGAACCCAGATGAGGTGGTCGGAACCGGTGCTGCAATTCAAGGTGGTGTTTTGGGTGGTGACGTCACAGACGTTCTGCTTTTAGACGTTACACCTTTGACACTAAGCATCGAAACATTAGGTGGCGTCGCTACGCCACTTATTGAGCGGAACACAACGGTTCCAGCTAAAAAGAGCCAGATCTTTTCAACAGCAGCCGACAGTCAGACCCAAGTTGAAATTCATGTACTCCAAGGCGAGCGTTCAATGGCGAACGACAACAAAAGCCTCGGTAAATTTATTTTAGATGGGATTCCAGCTTCACCACGCGGTGTTCCCCAGATCGAAGTGACCTTTGACATTAATGCGGACGGCATCTTGAATGTGACCGCAACCGACAAAGCGACCAATCGTGAACAAGCGATGCAGATCGTCCCATCAAGCGGTTTGAGTGATGACGAAATCGATCAAATGGTGAATGATGCAGAAAAGTTTGCGTCTGACGATGAAGCCCGCCGCCAAGGTGTTGAAACTCGGAATATGGCAGAAGCGGCCGCACATGGTGCTGAAAAATTTATTGAAGACAATAAAGATAAATTGACGGAAGCCCAACAGACGACGATTAAGGATTTAATCATTCCGGTACGTGCTGCGCTTGAAAGCGACAATGCAGACGCAATCAAAGAGACGGTGGAAGCGTTGAATGCGGCGCTACAAGAAATTGGAACAGCGATGTACCAACAGCAAGCGGCCGAAGGTGCTCCAGATGATGCAGGTGCCGGTGAAGCCCCAGCTGAAGATGATGACGTGATCGAAGGCGAATTTACTGAAGGGTAAAAATAGTTACTAGGGATTAGTTGCTGGCGGTTAGAAGGTCTTCTAACCATTAGCCACTAGTTGCTAACCACTAATAAGTTATGTCCAAACGGGATTATTACGAAGTACTGGGTGTTGATAGAAACGTTGATAAAGGGGGGCTTAAAAAAGCTTTTCGGCGTTTAGCCCGTCAGTATCACCCCGATGTCAACAAAGAGCCTGAAGCAGAAGGGAAGTTTCGGGAAATCAACGAAGCCAATGAAGTTCTGTCCGATCCACAAAAAAGAGCGGCTTATGATCGTTATGGTCACGCTGCCTTTGAAAACGGTGGTGGTGGTGGCGGTGCAGGTGGTTTTGGTGGTGCAGGCTTTGATGTTGCGGATATCTTTGAAGAATTTTTAAACGGCTTTGCTGGCTCTGGTGGTCGACGGTCGCGCAATGGTCCCCGTAAAGGGAGTGACCTGCGTTATGACTTGAAAGTTGACTTTATGGATGCGGTTTTTGGCGCAGAAGTTGAGATCGATGTCGTTAAACCGGCTTTGTGTGATGACTGTAGCGGTTCTGGTGCGCAACCGGGGACAACGCCCGTAACCTGTAGCGACTGTAGCGGTAAGGGTGAAGTTCGCCGTGTGCAACAGTCGATTTTGGGGCAGTTCGTTAATGTAACCACTTGCCCAACCTGTCGTGGCCAAGGGAAACGTATTCTTGAACAATGTAAAACCTGTACCGGCAAAGGTCAGGTTCAGAAAAGCTCAACGATTACGGTCAAAATTCCACCAGGTGCGAGCAGCGAAACCCCTGTTGGCATTCAAGGTGAAGGTGCGCCTGGAGTAAACGGCGGCCCGGCCGGAAATCTTTTTGTAGTGCTTCAGGTGAAGCAACATGAGTTCTTTGAACGTCGGGGTGACGATATTTATATCTCAATGAATATCAATGTCGCACAGGCGGCTTTAGGCGATGAGATCACTATTCCCGTAGTTGACGGCGAAGAAAAGCTAACGATTCCGGCCGGAACGCAGCCTGGAGCACGCTTCACGATGCGGGCTAGAGGTGTTCCACGCTCACGAAGAAGCGGCCGGGGTGATCACCATACGATTTTGCAAGTTGAAATCCCTAAAAAGCTCAACAGTGAACAAGAAGAGCTGTTTGTACAGTTAGGTGAGCAGTTAGGCTCTGCGTCGGTTGCTAAGCGGGACCGTGGCTTTTTCGAAGGTCTGCGCGGTACGCTTGAAGATTGGTTTGGCATTTAAGCGCTAACTTTTGCAAGCTGAATAAATTTATATATAGAAGCTCCTGGATCGGCCGGGAGCTTTTTTGTTTTAAGCTGCAATTGCCATAGGATAGGATCGGTATAATTTGTGGGTGCCAACCGCTGAGAGCAGAGTAGAATCAGCACTTTTAATGTTCATGATTACCTTTTAGGCTTATCAACTTAAACAATCTTATGACTATTCTCAAACTTTCAGACATCGGCCGACTGGCCGCACCACTTGATAATTGTGCGATTGCGACCCAAACATTGGCAGAGGGGAGCGAAGTCACCCATGCCGACTTGCCTTTTACTTTGAGCCATACGGTGCTCGTTGGTCACCGTTTTGCGATCCAGTCGATTAAAAAAGGTGAACATCTATTGTCGTGGGGGCTGCCATTCGGAACCGCTTTGCATGACATAAAGCCTGGTGAATATGTGTGTAACGCGCTGGTCATTGAAGAGCTACATCACCATCGTCTCCCTTTTGGGATTCCTGAAACCGCTAATTTCAGTGATGATATCCCGCCATTTATTTTTGATGAAACTGAATTTCAGGCGGCCGACTCACTGCCCCGCTACGGTGAAATCCCTACATTTCAAGGATACAGACGTGGTGGAGGACGTGGTGTAGGTACGCGTAACACAATCGTGCTGCTGGGTGTAAACGGCACCGTAGCTGGCTTTACTCGCCAGCTTGAAGATCGGCTGAAGACGCTAGCCGGACAGCATGAACATATTGATGATATTACGGCCGTTGTGCACACAGAAGGGATACAGGCGGATAGCAATAATGGTGAGCTGTTGCTGCAAACACTTGCCGGATTTATTGTGCACCCCAATGTTGCGGCCGTGCTCATCATCGATAATGGGGTAAATGGGCTCACTAACCCGATTTTGGCCCGTTATTTAGCTGAAAACGACTTTGCCTTGAATGACGTCATCCATCAATTCATGTCGATAAATGGGCCATTTACGGCCAAACTAGATGAAGCGGCCGACATCGTGACTGGATGGTTGCCTACCGTTGATCAAATGCGCCGAACGCCGGAACCGATTAGTGAATTGAAGATTGCGCTGCAGTGTGGTGGATCAGACTCTTTTTCAGGTATTTCAGGCAATCCGCTGATTTCCTGGGTTGCGAAAGAGCTTATCCGCTATGGCGGGGCGGCTAATCTGGCAGAAACAGATGAGCTGGTAGGGGCTGAATCTTATGTCTTGAATCGCTGTCGTGATGCAGCTACGGCCGAACGCTTTTTAGCAACTGTTGAGCGGTTTAAGGAGTGGGCGCAGCGGCATGGCCATTCGGCCGAAGGCAACCCATCAGGTGGAAATCGGTATCGTGGACTCTACAATATTTATCTAAAGTCACTGGGTGCCGCTACGAAGCGACACCCTGATGTGCCACTTGATTATGTGATCGACTATAGCCAACTGATGACGGAGCCTGGTTACTATTTCATGGACAGTCCTGGGAATGATTTGGAGAGCATCGCCGGGCAGGTGGCTGCTGGCTGTAACTTGATATTTTTTGTCACAGGGAATGGCTCGATCACGAATTTCCCATTTGTGCCAACGCTGAAAGTGGTGACCACGAGTGAGCGTTATCAACTGCTTTCGGCCGATATGGACATTGATGCCGGGGAATATTTGACAGGCAAACCGTTTGACCTGCTTGGGCAAGAAACATTTGATCACTGTGTCGCCACCGCATCCGGCCAGTTAAGCGTGGGTGAGAAAGCGGGCCATTCACAAGTTCAAATTTGGCGCAATTGGTCTTTGGGCAGCAATGGTCAACTGCCTGACGATCAATTTGAAGAACGTTTTGCTGGTCAGCCCATTCCGATCTCACTGAATCTTTCAGAAACGGTAGCGGCCGATTGGGTTCGACAACCGGCGCAGCAAAGAGTGAATCTAATTTTGCCAACAAGCCTGTGTTCGGGCCAAATTGCACAGATGGTCGTCAGTAAGCTGAATCAGCAGGCTGGGCGATATCCATTTGAGACGCTGGTGCACACTGAAGGGTGTGGCTCGTCGACCCAAACTGAATATATCAGTACGATGTTGGGCTATATGGACCATCCACTGGTTGAAAATTGCCTGCTCCTTGAACACGGATGTGAGAAAACACATAACTCCTATTGGCGCACTCAGATGGACGGGGCTGGGCTAGAACTTGAGGCGTTTGGTTGGGCCAGCATTCAGCAGGACGGTGGGATTGAAAAAGCGATGGCCAAGATGGTTAATTGGTTTGACCAGCAAGCAACGGCCGTCGGTGAAGCGTCAGCCACACCACTTTGTCTTGGTTTGATGACACCTGCAAATACAGACCAAAGCGAAAAAATCGGCCCTGTTTTAGCGACCCTAATCGGTCAAATTACGGCCGTCGGTGGCTCTGTGATTGTTTCAAAAGAGGATCAGATTTGGGAAAACGAGTCGTTTGTTCAATCGTTAAACAGTGATGCTAGCTTTGACCCCACTATCGCGTATGCAGGCCGGTTTGCTGAGTCTGGATTGCACATTATGGCTGGGCAACCGGCCGGTTGGACTGAACTTCTGACTGGATTGGGTGCCGCTGGATGTGACTTGCTATTGTCTGTCTCCGGTTCGGAAGGCTGGCCGCAAAATGGACATCCATTGGTGCCGCTGGTACAAGTTGGTCTAGGTGTAAATTCGGCCGTTGATCGGGAGTGGGACTTAGTGCTTGCATCTGACCCATCGAGTTGGCTGCCGGAGATTTTTAGTCTGTTGTCTGCTGTTCGAAATGGGGAGTTTTTACCATTTGCAAAACGACAAAATAATGTTGATTTCCAAATTACGCGGGGTGCGTTTGGAATTTCCCTGTAAATGCTACCAGAGGTGCGGTCTAGTAGTAATCCGATTTTGTCGAAATTTGAATAGACCAATTCGCTTGAATTCTAGATTTTAGATTTTTAGAATACTCATGAGCTTATTTGATCTATTTTTAAATCTCGATTCAAATCGACCTAGCAAATACAGAGGTTATTATGAGTGAAGCTAATGGTGTAAATGGAACTACTGGAGAAGTTGGTAGTTTTAAAATTAAAGCTGGTTTGGCACAAATGTTGAAAGGTGGGGTAATCATGGACGTGGTTACACCAGAGCAGGCGATTATCGCTGAAGAAGCAGGTGCTTGCGCAGTGATGGCACTTGAGCGCGTTCCTGCCGACATTCGTAAAGATGGTGGCGTTGCTCGGATGTCTGACCCAGACATGATCAAAGGAATTATCGAAGCGGTTTCGATTCCTGTCATGGCGAAGGCCCGTATCGGCCACTTTGTTGAAGCTCAAGTTCTACAATCGATCGGTGTTGACTATATTGATGAGAGCGAAGTGCTAACCCCGGCCGACGATGAGTACCACATCTATAAACATGACTTCAAGGTTCCATTTGTGTGTGGCTGTCGCAATCTAGGTGAAGCGCTACGCCGCATTGGTGAAGGTGCAGCGATGATCCGCACCAAGGGTGAAGCGGGTACAGGTGATGTGGTTCATGCGGTTTGGCATGCTCGCACCGTGCTTAAAGACATCCGTAAACTACAGGGGATGCCGGTTGAAGAAGTGATGACTTTTGCGAAAGAGATCGGCGCACCGTTTGAACTCGTTATGCAAACCCGTGAATTGGGCCGCTTGCCTGTGGTGAATTTTGCTGCTGGCGGCATCGCGACCCCAGCCGATGCTGCGCTGATGATGCAGATCGGTGTAGACGGCGTGTTTGTTGGTTCAGGCATCTTTAAATCAGGCGATCCGGCCAAACGGGCCCGTGCGATTGTTGAAGCAACAACTCACTATCAAAACCCAGAAATTATTGCGAATGTGAGCGAGAATTTAGGTGAAGCGATGGTTGGGATCAATGTCAGCTCATTGGCTGATGATGAGAAGCTGGCTAATCGCGGTTGGTAAATTAAGATAAGAACTGAGAGAGCAGAGGCAAGAGAAGTGATCTTCTTTTGTCTCTAATCTCATCTCTATCTTTTGCGCATTATGAAAATAGGTGTTTTAGCCCTTCAAGGGGCGTTTCAAGAACATATTAAGATGTTGACACAGATGGAAGTTGATACGGCCGAAGTGCGCTTACCGGCCGATCTTCATAGGCTAGACGGCCTGATCATCCCTGGTGGTGAAAGCACAACGATTGCGAAGCTTGCCGTGATTTATGACCTGATGGAGCCATTGCGTGAGTTTGCCAAAACCAAAGCGGTGTGGGGCACCTGTGCAGGCATGATTTTTATGGCCAAAGATATCGGTTTAGATCAGCCCTTGCTAGGGGTGATGGATATTGTTGTTGAGCGCAATGCATTTGGCCGTCAAGTAGACAGTTTTGAGACAGGGCTAGATGTTGCGGGCTTGGCTGAAAGTGAGACTCCTTTTCCAGCAATTTTTATTCGAGCACCCCGCTTGGTTGATTCTACGGCCGATGTTGAAATCATTTCACGTTTAACTGATGGGACGGCCGTAGCCGCCAGACAAGGACATTGGCTTGTCACTTCGTTTCATCCTGAGCTAACTGGCGATAATCGGCTGCATAGGCTGTTTGTAGACATGGCACTGGCACAGTAAACGCTCCACTCTTTCAATGTTTCATTATCAGTAGATCGATATCGACCAAGCCTATACCGATCTACTGATAACTGAATGCCGTTTTACTTTTATCTACCCTACAACTGACGGCAAGAAGATCTTCTTGTCAAATTCTTCCGGAATATCAATCACAACCGGCTCATAGTTCGGCGTCATATCCGCCCCCTGAACTAAGTTCATTGGGGTATACCCTGTGTAATCTGGGAAGATGGTGCCTAAGTTGTTGTTTTGGAAGCGTCGGATCATGATTTCACTGAGGATACGCCGATAGTCTGTGGTGACGGCTAAGTCTGCATTGTCATACAGCTGATCTGTATGTAATCCTGGCCATGTGCCATGTAAGCCACCATTGGTTTCCCCGCCCATTACCATCATAAAACCACCGTGTCCGTGATCGGTTCCGCGGTTCTCGTTCTCTTTCAACCGTCGGCCGAACTCGCTCATGCAGACCACGGTTGTGCGATTAGAGTAGTCGTTTCCGGGAGCCGACCCATTTAGATCGTCATAAAACGCTTTCATCCCTTGAGATAACATTTCAAATCGGCCGGCGAAGTAGCCACCGCTTGGATCTCCATTCCCCTGGTTTTCATGTGTATCCCATCCACCTAAATCAACCGTAGCAACCTGAAGCCCTAGCTGCAGTTTGATCATTTGAGAGATCAGTTTTAGTTGATCTCCAAAACTGCCGTCTGGATAGGATGCACCGTTTTCTGGTGTATAGCTACCGATACTGTTGAGTTCTACGATGTCGGCCGCATCAATCGCGTTTAAACCAGAGTTATGGACAACTGAATTCTTTTTGCGATAAAGCGAGCGCAAGGCCGAACGTTGGAAATCCCGTTCAGGACTAAACCCACGATCTAGCTTGAAGTCATTGACATTGCTCATAGCAACTTTGTTATAGGTGCCTGATAGCGATGTGGGGCTGATATCGCCCACACCTAAAACCGGCATCAGATCATCTTGCCAAGCGGTGCCTCTTGTTTTTAGATGGCGGGTTAGCCAGCCGGAAGTAGCTGATTTACTGTCTGGTGTTCCCAGCTCCATATACTGCATTGCATCAAAGTGACTGCGAGTATTTGAGTGCATACCGGTTGCAGGAATAAGGGCCAATTTGTTGTCATTAAAAAGATCATAAAGATGGCCAGCTCGTGGATGCAGACCCAAACTAGAGGTGCCGAGCTGAAGCAGCTTGTTTTCACCTGTAGTTGGTAGCTTTAAGCTGGAACGGGCTGCTTCGTAATGGCCGCGATCTGCGCCGCCCATCGGGGTGATGACGTTAAGTGCGTCACAGCCACCTCTCAAAAAGATAACGACTAAAATATTTTGATTCGGTTCATCTTCTGGGCTACCGAATACGACTCGATTCATTTGCGAGCCAGCCATAGCTGCAATTGCACTGGAGCAGCCAACTAAAAATCCACGACGAGATGTTTTAAACATAATTTTTAATCCTGATAGGGATATAGAGATAGAGATGAATGGCAGGGATGTTGCTCAGATCAACTTGAAACTGCCTGTTGCCTGATGGGCCGGTATGGGTAAGTTATTTCCAGTAAAAATCGGGCGCACAGCAAATGAGAGCGACCATCATGCGTAAGCGTTCTTGGGTATCGCGATTTGTATTTAACGGAAGGTCATAATCTTCGTTATACCCTTGAGACATGAAGTCGATGATTTCTTGGCGATCTTCAGCATCCATCGGCCGACCAAGAATTTGATTGATCCAATGATCTGCAATTTCTTCAGCCGCACGCTTGCTGGCCGGCGTTTGCCCGATCGTATCGACATAGTAATTCGCTGCTTCATCTGGGGTGACAATGCCTGCGTCCTCGTCATCGGTGGCGCGTGAAATCATGTAATTGATCAAACGCCAGCAATAGACACGCGGGGCAGAGCTGGTCCAGGCTTCTTTGAAGTCCGGATAGCCGTCAGGTGGGCCCCAAGCAAACAAACGTTGGCCTGTATCGTTGTAGTAACCGATAAAATTATTGGTTGCGTTATGGTCTAAGCGTAAAGTGATGTTGAAGTCTGTTGCACGTAAGAAGCTAACGGCTACTTCAAACGGCCGTTTTACTTTCTGGCCCCATGTCGTTCGAAATGCGTCTGATTGCAAGATGTAACGATAGACGTGTCTTAATTGATCTGATTCAAACCGTTTTTCATAAAAAATGTCGGCTGCAGCTAAAACAACATCATCTGGAGGAGTATCACTAATTAGGCGTTTGCACAATTTACGGCAAATGTAGCGGGCTGTTGCAGGATGGTAAGCAACACGGTCTAGAACATCTAGTCCATCTTTTTCGGCCGCTTGGTCGGGTGGAATCAATTCTCCAAGGACAAACTTCTGATGGCGATCATGATCATCGTTTCGATATTTGAAAACACCTGTGTCGTCATCACCGTCATAGATATTGTAGCTAAGCGACCAGCCTGTGAATGCCCGTGAAGACTCGTACACATCGATATCGACGTATCCTACGGGTAGTCCGTTTTCATCAGTTGGAACACTGTTTTGTGAAACTGTGCCGTAATAGTTCTCTGACCCCATTGTGTGTAATTCAAACAGCTCACGGGCATAGTTTTCATTGGCTCCGGCCGATGTGCTGATGAAATTATCAAGATAGACAAGCATCGCACCGTTACGCGTTGTCCCCTCAAGCATCTCTCTAAAATTGCCAAACAAGTTAGGGCGCAATGTATTTTCAACTAGATCCACAACCATCGGGCCAAGGCTGGAATCGATGCCATAAATATTGAAATGGTTTGTCCAGAAATCACAGATTAATTCTTGGAACTGTTTTTTAGAGTAAGTGGCTCGCAGAAATGTGGCTTTTTCTAGTTCAGCAATCGGCTTTATTCTTTCAGAATATTCGGAGCTGCGACGATGTTCTGTCCAAAGCTCTGTTCTTGTTTTGCTTAGAGTTGTGTAATTGGCTGTGGCCAGACGTGCATTGTAGGCTGTGTCTGTGATTGAGTCAGGGTTAAGCTGCTGCTCAATGTAGGCGTTTAACCTAGCGTCATCATCTGCCCCTAACGCATTAAAGTCTGCAATATCACCAGGCTGAGGACCAAATCCCATTCGATTAAGCGCAATGACCGAGACGGACGGTAATGGTGGGGTCCATGATACCGCATCAATGTCATAAGCTTTGTCAGGCCCGTTAAGTACGGCGTCCGCTGAAAAAACCGGTATCTGTTTTGATAAGGATGCGACCGCACCGGCGGTTGCGGTTAAGCCAGCACCTTTTATAAAAGATCTCCGATGATTACCTTTAGGCGGCTGTTTTTTAGTTTGAATTTTTGCCATAAAACACTCCTTATCGATTTTAATTGCCCGTTTTAGTTTGGCTTGCCCATATCTGATCATAAAAATTACGGTGACTGACTAAAATGGTCTTATCTGTCTATTTACCTTTCTAATTAGGGTATGCAGGCGATGTTAGTATGAATGTAGGGTCCTTTTTGTAACGAGATATACAGGCAGATTGCTGGTTTTGAATGGATGGGAGTGTAGTGAAGACGACATTCCCTCTGGTAGGGAACACTTCGTATAGAGTTTGGGTTTTTGCTGAATGACGCTGAATGTTACTGAAACGAGAAGGGGGATTCTCCATCGCCGTTGAGATTGCTGTTTAGAAAGTAGCGGATAACAAGTGAATCGACGATAGTTTCAACTGGAGCAACATCATCTGTAAAAATAAAGTCGGCCGCAATTGTGGGCCGTTCACCTGACTGGACCGTTTGTAGCACGGCTGGGAGGAGGGGGTCACCATTTACTGGTAGGATATTTAGATGGGCTTGTAGGCTTTCGAAATCGGTTGGTTCAGCAGTAGCGAATAATAGCGTATTTAATGTATTTGGGATGTCAGTGGTGTGGACAGTAGGAAACACCTCTAACAAGCTGGCCGTAATTGCTTCTGACAATCGACGATCATTTGGAACCCGGCCGACATTGATTGCAACGACGCCATTTGGCTCTAGCTTGCTCTTCACTTCTTCAAAAAACTCAACCGTTGTTAAATGCCAAGGGATATATGGCACGCGATACGCATCAATCGTGATGACATCGTAGTTGCCTAATGTTCGATTAAGTTCAAAGCGTCCGTCTCCCACAATTGGATGAATGCGAGGATCATCAAGAGCGAAGTATGTTTGCCCAACAGCGATAATCTCAGGATCAGGTTCGATGCCATCGACGGTTAAATTAGGAAACGTCCGCAAATACTGTTGAGGAATAGTGCCACCAGCTAAGCCAATGACCAGCATTTTTTCTGGTGATTCCCACTGGGTAGTGGCTTTAAAATAGGGGGCTGCCAACATCGAACTCCATACCGAGACGGCCGGAATGCTGCCATCGTCACAATGAAAAGAGTGAAATGCAATCCCTTCATTGAGCAATAGAAAATTACACTGATCGCGGCGTATGACCTGAATATAGTTGTATGCAGATTCGGCTTCAAAAATCGCATCCGGCCGTGGTTTGATTGGGCCACTTCCCCAGAGCCAAACCGCTGAGAGCAGCACAAGCAAGAGTGATGAGAATTGCAGACCCTTTTTGCGATTGTTTGACCATAAGCCGATTAATCCGACAAAAAATAGGCAGCTTCCGAAAATGATCGCGGTTACTCTGGAGCCTGCTAATGGAATGACCAGAAGCACTGGCAGCCATGTTCCTAAAAGACTGCCTAAGGTTGAAATTGCATAGATTTGCCCACTTACGCGGCCTGCTTGCCCAATGTCTTCAACCGCTAACCGAATTGCGAAAGGGGAAAGCATGCCTAACAGAGTGATGGGAACCGCTAAAGCTATCGTTACTCCAACAAATGAGCCAGCCAGAACGCTAACATTTAGGCTCGCTAATGCAGACGCCGTCTGCTTCAGCAGAGCGCTTGTCAGAAGTAAAAAAAAGACGGCACTAAAACCGGCTAAGGCGACTAGACTATAAAAATATTGATAAGATGGATATCGATCAGCCAGACGGCCGCCTACAAAATAGCCTAGCGTTAAGAAAAGCAGGACTAGGCCGATAACATTGGCCCAAACTAAATTTGATGTTCCGTAAACGGTTTGTAGGATACGACTTAATGTAAACTCAAATGCCAGCGTAGACATACCGCCAATAAAAACGGTGAAAAATAAAGCTCGCTTTTGTATGACTGCTGATGTTGTCGTTTGGGTCAAGGCTGCTCTGGGGGAGGATTGAGAAACCAGCGGCTAAAGATAAGCAAAAACCACGAGCCTAAGCTGGCGGTCAGCAGATGTACGGCCCCAAGCCGGAAGGTGTCAATCCCTAGAAATAAGCCGATGAAGTGACCAAGTACAAAACCGATGGCTGAGGCGATCAGGTATATGATGATCGTGGTGAAGTTGCCGCCGACAAGCAGATGAAATGCAGCTCCATATGCAATGGCTAATAATGCACTTAAAATCAGTCCTGCTATTGCTACAGTCATAGTAAAAAATCTGAGATAGGCTGGCTAGAAGTCGCTGATTAGCCCGCCACCTAAGCAGTTTGCTCCCTGGTAGAAAACAGCACCTTGCCCCGGTGTTGCCCCAAACACAGGCTCATTAAACTGAATTTGAGCAGAATTGTCTGATTTGGGGTAAATAGTGGCTGGCACCGCCCGAGCTTTGTAACGTATTTTCACTTCGGCAGCAAAGCCGCCTGCATCTGGTGGAGAGCCTGCTACCCAACTGACATTACGAATGGTTAACTCATCTGCCACGACATCCGCACGGGTTCCCAATATCAGAGCATTGTCAGTTGCATCTTTGCGTAAGACAAACAGTGGCTGTGGTGACGAAACGCCTAAGCCTTTGCGCTGCCCAATTGTGTAGTTGGGCAACCCGGTGTGTTCACCTAATTGTTCACCGTTCGATGCGAAAATCGGACCCGGCCGATTGATTTCTGGAACATGTCGGCTTAAGAAGTTGCGATAATCTTCACCACTTAAAAAGCACAGATCCATGCTGTCCCCCTTGCTTGCGACAGGGAGGTTGAATTTTCTCGCAAGTTCACGAACCTCTGGCTTTGTATAGCCGCCAACCGGAAATTGAACGTGGGCTAAATGCTCTTGATCCAGCATGTGGAGCACATAGGATTGGTCTTTGTTTGTATCGATGCCTGTGTGTAATTCGTACGTTGCTGAATGGCCTGTACCAGCAGTTTTAACTTGGGCATAGTGACCGGTCACTAAATAGTCAGCGTTTAGGGCCATTGCGCGCTCGTAAAGCCAGTTAAACCGTATTTCCCGATTACATTCGATACAGGGGTTTGGTGTTCGGCCCCGACTGTGTTCGTTTAGATAAAAATCAACAATTGTTTCTTTGAAATAATCTTTCACATCAACGACATAAAAGGGGATGCCTAAATTACCTGCAATCTGACGTGCATCATCCATCTGCTCCGGCGTACAGCAGCGATTATCCATCTCTTTGCCGTCTTCGCTCCACAGGCGCATCATGAGTCCGATTACTTCGTAACCCTGTTCCACCATAAGGGCGGCCGCAACTGAACTGTCTACGCCACCGCTCATCGCGACCACCACTTTTTTCTTTTTGCCTTGCTGAGTTTGATCTATCATCGTGAAAGTTACCCGTTTCATTTGAAACGAACGATTTTTACCATATTAAACCAAGAAGTTTAGCAGACTCAGGCTTAATTTCCGATTGATTTTATATTAACAAGATTTTGGATTTTGCTGAGCAGCCTGTCAAAATGAACCGGCTTCGTTAAATAATCGTTGCAGCCAGCCTCTAACCCCTTCTGTTTATCGGTGACCAAGGCATGAGCAGTCAGTGCCAGAATAGGTATGTGTTGAGTCTCTCTATTTTCGCGAATAATTTTTGTTGCTTCCCATCCATTCATATAAGGCAGGCTCATATCCATCAGGATAATGTCTGGTTTAAGGACAATGGCATATTCAACCGCTTCATTGCCATCGTTCGCAACAGTGACGTGGAAGCCTTTCATTTGTAAGCGAGCGCTTAAAATTTCTTGCAACATGTCATTGTCTTCAACTAATAATATTCGCACAGTCATCTTGGTTTGAATGTTTGCCTGAAGCTTCAAAATAAAAAATCTCTGGAGAGTTGAGCAGAAAAACGGCCGCTAAACTTCCTGAATCTAATTGTTCTCACTATTTACAAAATCAAATATTAAATCGAGTAGTTTGTGCCTGCTGATTGATGTTTTTTCAATGAATTGCCGGACAGCTCCACTTAATTGCTCACGATCTTTTGCGGTTAAATCAATCGCTGAAATGACAACGACAGGAATGTTTTTCCATGCTTCGTTCGACTTTAGCCGTTCGATTAATTCAAATCCATCCATTTCTGGCATCATTAGATCAAGCAAAATCAAATCTGGCTTAGAATACCCAAGTAGATTGAGAGCCTCCTGCCCATTCGCTGCTTCTTGGATTTTAATATAGTCGAAATTGATGAGAGCCTTGATCGTTTCTCGCATCTGGTCATTATCCTCAACGATTAAAACCTTTACGGTTCCAGATGTTGGAGAATATTTTTTGACAGTATTTACCAGTTTTTCTTTGTTGATTGGTTTGTGTAAATAATCGGATGCGCCTAATGCGAAGCCACGTTGTTTAAGGTCATCAACCGTTGTCAAAATGACTGGAATTGATGCGAGCTCTTCATCTTCTTTGAGAGATTGGAGGACTTGCCATCCATCCATTTCCGGCATAAAAACATCTAAAATGATGGCTGATGGGTTAAGCGCCCTAGCTATATCTAGCCCATGTGGCCCTGTTGATGTAAGTTCAACTTCCATCCCGGCCTGCATCAAATAGTGGGCAATAATGTTTCGCGTCATCTGGTCATCATCAATGATCAAAATCGGCCCTTTGCCATGCTTGCCTTGCAGCTGCTTAATGCGATACAAGCTTGAGTCGGTGCTAATTTCCTTCCCACCATCAATTACTGGTACTTCAACAATAAAAGTAGTACCGCTGTGTTTTTCGCTATGGACTTCGATGTGTCCGCCCATTAGCTGGCAAAAATGCTGGCTTATCGCCAAGCCTAAGCCTGTCCCGCCAAAGTGGGCAGCTGTATTGTTTGCAGCTTGAGTAAATGGCTGGAATAACGAATTTAGCTCCTGCTGAGTCATTCCGATTCCATTATCTGAAATTGAAAAGGTAATCCAGCCAACCATATTTTTCATAGCTACAGGTGGTTGAACAGAAATACGTTTTCGGTCGATTTTTAGATTAATTTCGCCATCTTGAGTAAATTTTGCGGCATTAGAAAGTAGGTTGATTAATATTTGTCGCAGCCGAAGAGGATCAGAATGCATGAGCCCCAATGGCCCTTCGCTGCGATATTCTACTTTGAGGGAGTTGTTGTTTTTTTCGATGGCGGGTGTCATCGTTACCAGCGTTTCTTCGATTAGGGACTGCACGCTGAATGTTTCATCGTTTAGCTCAAATTTTCCTGCTTCAATTTTTGATAAGTCTAAGATGTCGTTGATGAGTGATAGAAGATGATTTGCTGAAACGGTGATTTTCCCCAAATATTGTGAGAACTGTTTTTCAACACCTAATATTTCAGCATGGTCTTGCAATAATTCACTATAGCCAATAATTGCTGCTAGGGGCGTACGCAGCTCATGGCTCATATTGGCTAAGTACATACTTTTGGCTTGGCTTGCACTTTCGGCCGCCTTTTTGCCCAACTCTAAGTCGTGAACTTGGCTTTTGTTCGACTCTAGCTGTTTGCTTAAAATTTCTTGGAACTTGGTCCACTGAACTTGATCAGGAAGCTCATTTGGTTTCAAACCAGCTTTATCCAGAAGTTGATCGAGTGATGTCAAGCGTCATTCTCCTCAGTTATTTTGGATACCCTTACCCAAATAAAATTGCTGAAAATTTCTTTAGTGATTCAATCGCCATTGGCAACTTTTCCAAAACCGACTCAATTTCTTTTTCAGTTGAGTTCTTTCCAACCGTTAGCCGTAAGCCACCGGTATTCCAGTCTTCATCTAACCCTATCGCTTGTAATACAGGGGAAGGAATTGGGTTGCCGCTTGAACATGCAGAACCGCTGCTTGCGGCAACGCCAGCAAGGTCTAAATGCATAACCAGATCACCGCCCGGAATATTTTTAAAAGCAAAGCTCGCATGGTTGGGTAAACGCTCAGTTGGATGTCCTGTTAATCTCACTTGATCATCTGGAAAGGCGCTAAGCACACCTTTAATCAGTTGATCCCGAAGTACCTGGCTATGCTGAACCAATGATTCTCGTTCACCCATGACCAGCTCTAGAGCTTTAGCTGCACCAACTGCAAAGGGAACATTGACCGTTCCTGCCCGTCGGCCGTCTTCTTGCCCACCGCCCGTCATCATTGAAACCAGCGGTGTGCCTGTGCGGATATACATGATTCCGACACCTTTTGGCCCATAAAATTTGTGGGGTGCCATCGACAAAATATCAATCGGCATGTCTGCCAAATTCCAATCAATATATTGAGCCGCTTGGACCGCATCGGTATGAAAAACGATATTGTGAGTTTGGCAGATTGTTCCCAATTCATTTATCGGTTGGAGCGAGCCTATTTCATTGTTGGCCGCCATAATTGAGGCCAACACAGTATCCGGCCGGATCGCCGCTTGAAAGTCGCTAATGCTTACTTGTCCGAATTCGTTCACAGGCAAGATGGTGCATTCAAATTCCATCTGATCTGCAAGTTGATGGGCGGTATTCAAGATCGCTTCATGTTCTATTACGCTGGTGATAAAGTGATTGCCTCGTTTATCTTCGGCCGCTTTTTGCATCACGCCGCGCAGGGCCAAATTGTCAGCTTCAGAGCCAGAGCCGGTGAAAACAATTTCTGAGGGTTTTGCCCCAATTAATTGAGCAACAGATCGACGCGCTGTTTCCAAGCCTAATTTGGCCGCTTGCCCAAATTTATGGGCAGATGAAGGGTTGCCCCAGCCTTCCTTCCAATATGGCATCATCGCTTCAATCACACGGTCATCAACCGGAGTCGTGGCACTATAATCCATATAAATTGATTTTTCTTTTTCCATTTTCTTCCTACTTACTGTATTTCTGTGACTCATTTTACGCTTGATTAAGCCGCCGGTTTTTTGGCGATTGGCAATTCAACAAAGAATGTCGTTCCTTTTCCTGCTTCGCTCTTGACCTTGATCTTGCCCCCATGCTTCTCCACCCCTTCTTTGACCATGTTTAGCCCTAATCCAGTCCCCGCAATTCCTTTTTCAACTGCGGTCTGTGCCCGGAAAAATCGGCCGAACAGCTGTGACATCGCCTGCTTTGGAATGCCGATCCCATCATCAGCAACATCGATGTGAATTTTGTTTTTCTTAACTTCAGCAATAACTTGTATTTTCCCTTCCAGCGTGTACTTAACCGCATTGTCAATTAAGTTTTTGATGACCATGTAGATCGTTTCACGGTCTCCCATGATATTTGGAAGGTTTTCAGGAATCTGAGCTTCAAAAATCAACCCTTTTTCGGTCGCTCTATCTTTCATGGCTGGCAAAATTTCATTAAAGACCCCATTCACATCTAGCAGCTCATTTGTCCGTAAAAACTCGCTGGCTTCTAATTTTGCATGCTGCAGCATTTGGCGGACCATCGCCTGTAGCCTGTCACTTTCAGTTTCAATATTCTTTAAGAATCGCTGCGTTTTTTCTTCGTCATTAAGCGTACCCTTTAATAACATTCGAGCATAGAGCAGGATGGTTGCAAGGGGGGTGCGTAATTCATGAATAATGGCATGGAAGAAATCATCGCGCATACGTTCAACTTCTCGAATGTCAGTTAAGTCGCTAATGACAAGCACAATCTCATCTAAACCACCGTCTTCTTCGCGGACAGGGGCACCGCTAATCATCACCGGTTTATAGACATTGCCAACACGGATATCACATAGCAGTTGGGGATAATCGGCTAATTTGTTTTTCGGCTTATGAGTTGAAACTTCTGACATGAATTGCAGAATATCCTGCTCTTTTAGCTGAATGATTTTGGTTACTTTCTCGCCAATAATGTCTTTTTCGCCGAGCGATAGCAGGGTCATCAGGGAGTCATTGGCTTGTGTTAGACATTGGTTTGCACCAATCGTTAGTAAACCTTCGGACATACTTTGGAACATCGCATCGATGCGTCGTTTTTCTGAAACGACATTACCGTGCAGGTTTGCATTAACGATAGCGGCCGATAGTGGTCCGCTTAATGCCTCTAGTAAATTTTTGTCATGGACGCCAAATTCCCCATTACGTTTGTTAATCGCCTGCATGACTCCAATCACTTTGTTTTTCTGTTGCAACGGAACGCAAATCATCGATTTGGTGATGAACCCTGACGTCATGTCAGAATCGGACGAGAAGCGATCGTCTTCATAAACATCGTTAATGATTGCTGCTTGGCGATTGTCAGCCACCCATCCCGCAATGCCTGTACCTGGTTCGAGCTGAATTGGAGGAATTTCGAGAAAAATAGTTCCCATTAACTGCGGGATAAACACGATACGACCAGTATGCTGTTGAATGAGTCCCAATGATAGCGATTCAACATCGAGCATCCGTTTAATATTGTCAGAAACTTGGTTGAAAATATCTTGTAGGTCAAGGGTCGAACTAAGCCGCTGGCTGATGTCAGATGTAATGGCAAATTCAATTGCTTGGCGATCGCGTTGGTAATGAAGAAAGGCTCGTTCTAACCATGTGGTTAGCATAACGGCTAAATCTCCAACCTGATCAAGATCGGTCAAAATTGAATTTTCTGCATCGGCTACCACCAGAATCCCATTGGGGATAATCATATTCCCTAACTGTGGCCAAGGAAGCGGAACAATGAGAAGGGACTCTTCTACCATTTCATAGACAGCTCCGCTTGTCGGCCGCAGGTCATCCTTGGAAGCCACTGTAATTTCCCCAGCTTCCAGTAACTGGTCGACGATTTCGCGATTGTCTAACCAGCGTTCTTGATTCGTGCTCCCGTCTGGATGGCTAAACCAGACATCAAAATACTTCCCATTAGGCTCTGTGAGGGCCGACATCGTATGGCACCCGGTGTAGGTTGCAATTTCTTGGGCTATGGCTGCGCAAACACCATGTGCATCAAAAACCCCAGAAAGGGCTTTTGATAACCTAATCCATAAATCGTGAGTTGTTTGCATTTTTTCAATCAGCTCTACAGCCATCAAAGCCTCCAAAGGCGCTGTTTTATTCGGTCATTCTGGATGTAGCGTTAAGTGTATTAAGCCGAATTAGAAAAAGTATTTAGAATAGACGTTGCCTATAGTTTACTTCAGAGTGACTGAAACAATCGGAATCTTTTCCCTAATAAGTAAGACAATAGTACCAGGAGAAAAGTAGAACTGTCCAGAATTTACGTTCTGTTGATTTGTTTCATATTCAGGTAAAATCCTCTTTGAGAGAAAAGTGATTTATAAGCTGGAATCTGCTTTAGGTCTAATCGGTTGCTTTCTTTTACGTTAGAATAGACTCCCCAATCTGTCCCAACTTTACAAAATCAAAAAAATTTCCAAAACTTTTAGATTGTATTTTTGAAAATCTGTATGTTTTGGAGCAATTAGCACGAGGTTTAATTTAGTATGAGTGAAATAATTTCTGTTTACGGCCGCGAAGTTCTTGATTCGCGTGGGAATCCAACAGTTGAGGTTGAGGTTGAATTAATCGACGGTTCTTTCGGCCGGGCGATTGTTCCTTCAGGTGCTTCAACCGGGGTACACGAAGCGGTTGAACGTCGTGATGGCGATAAAGACCGCTACTTAGGAAAAGGGGTGCAAAATGCTGTTAACGCAGTAAACGAAATGCTAGCACCTGAACTAATTGGGATGGACGCACGCGACCAAAAAGGAGTCGATGCGATCATGCTTGAATTGGATGGGACGCCAAATAAAGGGAAGCTGGGGGCTAACGGTATTTTGGGTGTGTCACTTGCAACAGCAAAAGCGGCTGCAATCAGCTGTGACTTACCCCTCTACCGCTACTTAGGTGGCACCAATGCCTGTGTTTTGCCTGTGCCAATGATGAACATCATGAATGGCGGTAAGCATGCGGCTGGAGCGACAGATCTTCAAGAATTTATGGTGATGCCGGTTGGAGCCGAGACATTTTCTGAAGGATTGCGCTGGGGTGTTGAGATTTATCACAACCTGAAAAAACTGCTTCACAAAAAAGGCTACCGTACAACGACTGGTGATGAAGGTGGGTTTGCACCCAAAGTTTCTGCGAACTCAGAAGCATTCGACTTGATCTTAGAAGCGGTTGATATAGCTGGATACAAAGCGGGTGAGCAGATTATGCTCGCAATGGATGCGGCCGCATCTGAGTTTTATGAAGACGGTAAATACCATCTAAAAACAGAAGATAAAATTCTAACCGGCCCTGAAATGGTCGATTTTTATGCCGACTGGTGTGAAAAATATCCGATTATTTCTATTGAAGACGGTCTTCATGAGGACGATTGGGAATCATGGACGATGCTAATGGATAAAGTCGGCGACAAAGTTCAGATTGTCGGTGATGACCTTTTGGTGACAGCCGTTAGTCGGATCGAAACCGCATTTGAGAAAAATGCGTGTAACAGCCTGCTGTGTAAAGTGAACCAGATCGGGACACTAACGGAGTCGATTCAAGCGGTGCAATTGGTGCAGGCGCATAAATGGACCGCTGTAGTCTCTCATCGTTCAGGTGAAACAGAAGATGCAACGATTGCTGACCTCGCTGTGGGCTTAAATGCGGGTCAAATTAAAACCGGTGCACCGGCTCGTAGTGATCGTGTTGCAAAATACAATCAACTACTGCGGATTGAAGATGAACTGGGCGACATGGCCGTTTACGCTGGGCGCTCTGCCTTTTCAAACCTTGCCTAAATAACCGCTGAGGTTAAATGATGGATCGAAAATCTTTTATTTAACCTCAGCCTCTAAAAATCTATGACAACAATTGATACGATTCGTACGCGAAATATTGGCTTAATGCGTACAACGATTAAAACATTAGGCAACGTAATTCATGGCTTGTCTCTTGAAGATGCTAAGAAATGGCGTGATTCTGGAGATGGCTGGACTGTAACTGAAGTGATGTGCCATCTACGTGATTTTGACGTGTTCTTTTATGGCCGGGCTGAAATGATGGTGGCTCTTGAAAACCCTAAGCTGCCTGCATATGATCATGAAGCATTGGCCATCGATCTTAAATACAACGAGCAAAATGTGTTTGAGGTTTATGAAAGCCTGCGAGTGCACCGCGAAAAGTTTGCAGAATTTTTTGATGGATTAGAAGGAGAGCAATGGGATCATGAAGGGCAGCATCCTGAGCGTGACTCATTTACGATGCTCGATTCATTAATGCAGGTTGGGCTGCACGACAATATCCATCTTGAGCAAATGACGCGGATTATTGCGGAGAAACAGTAGGGAGACGCAGCATGCTTTGTGTTTAGTGACTAGCTGCTGCTTCGTGAAGCAGACGTCTACTGATTATCATTTAAAGCGGGGATACCTTGCACCGTATTTGCATAGCGGACTGCATTTCTAATCGCTTCTTCAACACATTTGACGGCTCCATTCGCCAATGAATCAAATGATTCGCTGGTAACGTCTCCGGTTGATAAAGCGAAAATAGTATCTCCATCGTGCATGGTGTGTACCGGCCGGATGGCGATTGCCATGCCGTCATGCCCTCGTTGGGCCAGCCGGGTGGCTCCAGCCTTATCAAGCTTGGCCGTGGTGCCAATGACGACCAGCGTTGTATTTTCGATGCTCGGCCGGAATTCTGAAAAAACTCGAATCGATTCTTTGTCTGCTAACCATTCTTTGGTTTGATGGTTTCTGGCCCCAGCTAAAACGGTGCCGTCTTCGTTGACTACGTCTCCGATCGCATTAACGGCCGCGGCCGCAAAAACTTCAGCCTCGCCTATCATCATCGACGCGATGCCAAAGCCGCTTTTCATCATGTTGGCGATCCCTTTCCATTTGCCGACCGTGACGCCTGCACCTACACCGATACAGCCCTGTTCAATATCTTTCCCTTGTTCTGCATTTTCAAACGCTGCATCGACCGCCATCGAGCCATATTCTGGCCCAGGCATATGCTTGCCCATGTGCATAAACAGGTCAAATACGACGGCCGTCGGGACAATTGGGACTTTGATGATAGGGGTGTAGTGGCCGATGTCTCGTGCTGAGAGGTTTTTCATGACACCATCGGCCGTCGCTAGGCCGAACGCACTGCCGCCTGTTAGCAAGACGGCCGTTACATCAGCAACAGACTTAACCGGATCAAGCAGGGCGGTCTCACGGCTCCCTGGTGCCATGCCACGTGTGTCAACGCCACCAACTGTATCTTCAGGACAAACGAAAACAGTACAACCGGTATGATGCTCTGTGTCAGTTGCATGACCGATTTTTATATTTGCAAAGTATTCAGACATAGTGGGAAATTAAATCTAAAAAGAGATATAAAACAAAAATGCCGTCCGTAAGGACAGCATTTTTTGGGCGAGTACTGGGAATCGAACCCAGAACTCCTGGGCCACAACCAAGCGCGATAACCGTTTCGCCATACCCGCCACAAGAGGGTCAAAATGATAGCATGTAAAAATTTAAAATTCAACAAACTCTTCGGTTTTAGTATGGATTCAAATACAAAACCCTTTGAAGTGAAATTTAGCTCGAGACAATAATGAGTGGCAGGAGGGCTAAGATTTCATCCTCACCTGCGAAATGGATATTTTCTTGGGTAAGCGAGTCATACAAAACGAGGTCAATAGAACCGAGCTGGGCCGCTGTTCCTTCTGGAATGGTTAAGTAATAAACGTCACGTACTTTCTCACCTTTGTCCCACCAGCTCATCGGCCGATAGTTGGCGGCCGGCATTTGATCTTGCTGAGTCAGAAGGAATCCGTCGTGGGCCGATATGCGTGTTGAAACTGAATGATCGACGATATCCCCTTCCAAGGCCTCCCAATACAGGGTGATTCGGACTGTTTCTCCTGGGCGCACCGTTGGGGCGGAATCTATTGTGTTTTGGTAAAACCCATCTTGATCGGCTACGGCAAATTCCATCCTATCTAAGTGAATTGAATTTTTGGCCGTTTTGTCTATATCATGAGCCAAAAGCTGCCGTTGGTTCACCCCAATCAAATAAATACCGTCTGCTTCTTCTGCAATAACATTTTCTGCATCTGCGACTAAATTTGCGACTTCATCTCTAATTTCAAAAGGACCAAATGGCTGAAACTGAACCTGATTGTCAATCAGGATGTAGTCATGCTGATTATTAGGGTGTGTACTGTCATAGTGGTAGATTTGATTGATATGCGTTAAGTGTGGAATATAAAGCGGGTGAGACATAATCGCCATATTTTCAGGGATCTGATGGGTCATAATATCGGCCACTCTATCTCGTTGAGAAGGCTGATAAAGGGTTACATCGAACCGGCCGCCTAGTGGTGCATAGCTGTAGATGCCAAACGCGATAATTGCTGTGGTGATAACCCATCCGATGGCAAAGTTTTCTATTTTCTTGGGAATCGCTTGCCAGCCGGTAATAAGCGCGGCAAATAAAACAGGTGTAATCGTGGCCGTGTACCATTTATCGAGATTGAACATGTCGATATCTTGGCTTAAGAACATTAATGCCAAGTATGGGACAGTTGTTAGCAATAGTGGGAAGTCTAATAGGGCAATAAAACCGATAGGTAAAAGGATTCTAAATATCGCCCGAAATTGGGCATCACCGAACATCGCTTGAATCATTCTTATCGGATCGGTTAAGCCTAATCTGACTAGGTCACCATACGAATCACCTAAATGGGAATAATAATAAAGCTGAGGATACGCTTCTGTACTTGGATTAAACGCTGGAATGACATATGCGCCGACAATGATTGACCAACCGGCTCCCAGCACGATTAAACCAGCTCCCCAGCGCCAATCACGCTTCATCACGATTAAGTAGATGCCAAACATGAGTACATAAATGGCGACGCTTTCTTTTGACAATAGGGCCACAAGTAAACCAAAAAGCATGAGCCGTTTATTGTTTTGGACCAATCCATAAAGCCCCAAGGCTAGCCAAGGCATGCCAAAAACGATGCGGCGCAGCTCAAACAAGGTGATTTCATGCACGGCCGGATTTAGAAAAAATAGTAAGGCAACAACAATGGCGATTTTTGGCTGTTTTGCTCGCGCAAGATGATAAAAAACGAGACCCGTTGCGGCTATATTGATAGTTTGAACTAAAAAGAGGACGCGCTCATTCGGCCATACCCAAAGTAGTGGAGCAAAAAGCCCCATAATAGGAGAAAAATGATCTCCTAAAATGCTACGTTCAGATAATGAGGTATAAAGAAATTGCCCATCAAGTGTGTTCCATATCGCTTGGCTGAAGCGTGCAAAGTCGTTTACACGCGTGTTAAATGCGTTGTGTTTGAGCACCATTAGGGTGAACATGACAAGGATGTAGGCGGCCGCCATTGAATAAACTAAGATCAATTCAACTTTTTGATCTCGAAGTGTGTCCCAAATTGTTTGGATTCGTTTTTTTATGAGTTGAGGGGATGGTTGGTTTACGGTGATGCTACGAGTTATTCGAATATGTTTGGTAGTCATTGGTGGTCAGAATTAGGTGTTCGTCTAAGGTACGCGAAACACGCCTCGGGTTTGGGCCGGAAAGGAAGGTAGTTTTGTGTTGCTTGCAAATGATCGCGTTAGACCTTGACTGTAACCCTCATGGGCCTAACGACTTAAAAAGCTGTAATGGTGTGGAGCGAACACAGTCTAAATCTTTAAAATCAAATTTAAACAGTGATGTGAGCTAGAGCTTTTCTCGATGAACTTCTAAATGATTTTGTAAAGTAAATTACATCGAGCTTATATCGTAACTATTGCAAAATCGAACTCATAATACTCTTGGGAAGCTCTAAGGTTATCTTCATACTTTCTACAGATTTCAGCTAAAAATTCCCCGTTTAATGGTTCCCGTCAGAATGGGCGGGTCAATGCAAAGGCTGGTAAAATTTCGCTCCTAAATAGTTAGATTTGGGCCGAGAAAAAGATGAAAGATCGTAGACTGCAGCTCAAACTCCCTAACCATAAATCACAACAAATTTTCCTATTTGCTGCTGCCGCTTGCATCGTGACCCTACTGACTTACGGCCGTACGTTGTGGCTCCCCTTTTTCTTTGATGACTTGGTTCAGCTGCCTTTTGTTGACCGCTACACCTTGGCTCAGCATTGGGCTGGATCAAATGAATCACCCTATTATCGGCCGCTAGTCATTTCGATTTGGAAAGTCGAGACGCTGCTATTCGGCCGACACTTACCCGTTTTTCAGCATGGACTCAATCTGGTTTTTCATTGCATAAATGCTTGTCTAACCGGCGTGTTCAGTCTGCAAATGGTTGATCGATTGAACGTTGAGAAACGCTCCAACTTTCTGTTTGGCCTGCTTGTGCTCACGCTTTACCTTTTGTATCCCTTTCATCATCAGGCGATTCCGTGGCCAGGGGCTTTGTTTCACATTTTAGTGACTACGTTCATTTTGGCCGCACTCATCGCCTATTTGAACGATCGGTTAATTGCGGCCTTAATCTTCGCATTTTTGGCTCCTTTTACCCATGAAAACGGGGTGGTTGTGCCAGCCCTCATCTTTCTAATAATCGGGATACGCTGTTTTTTTGCCGCTAAGTTAGATTGGCGGCAGCTTATCGGCCAGCCGCTGTTGTTCGCATTTCCGGCCGGAGCTTGGTTGATTGTCCGCAGCCTAGTGGCGACATCACGTGATGCCCAAACGTTATTTCCTGGCTTTGAATCGATTGGGCAAAGTGGGACCTGGTTTTTTCAGGGGCTGACTTGGCCTGGTGCCATATTGAGTCGGGGGCTGCTTAGCATGCCTGGTTTTAATGATTTAGGCGTTGTTTGGCTCGTCGGTGCATTATCGATTTTACTAGCGCTTGTGATCTGCTATCGGGCTAAAACAAGCCTGTTATTGCTGGCATTGGGTGCAGGTTGGTGGCTTATTGCGTCGGCTCCTGCGATGCTGGTTTTGCCATTTGGCTATATCTTCAACAGCCCGCGTCTGCTTAGTTTGGCCGGGTGTGGTGTGGCGATCTTTTGGGGTAGTGTCATCTGGCAATTGGTTTTGAAGGTGGGCTCGTTTCGGCAGAATCAATTTGCGGCCGGACTTGCCCTGTTTTTATTGGTCGTATTTGGTTTTGGACAATGGGTTGGCATTACTCAAATACTTGAATCAAACCGGTATCACACCATGTTGGGCGATGCTTACCGCCAGGCGACCTCTTTAGCGAGTCATCAGACTGCGGCTGATGCTTTTCCGGTTTTTATCAATTTCCCCTCATCGATGGCACCCCGTGATAAATACTTTCCGCTGGGGAATGAAGGGGCCGTTTTCTGGCCCGGCTATGCGCCGCAGCATACGATTGTGACAACCAACGATAATCAAATCGAGACGATAAATCAGCAGTTTGTTCAGGCAGATGCGATCCGTTCTGATCAGCCTTATCTGTATGGTATTGTCCGGCCAACGGGTCAGGTAGAAGAGTTCAGAAACCAGCCCGCGGCTACTTTTTACAATACGGTTTACTCTGAAAACAGCATTAGCATATTTCCGGCCGGAAACTGGTCTGATTCCGGCTCAGGACTCTTGAATGGGACATTCATTCCTGATTCAGAGGAATTTAAGATTGAGCTGTTGAACCGTAGCTTTGGACAAAGCCATTCAAATGGGCAAGATTTTTATAACATCGGCTTTAGCTGGCAGGCTGCCGCTGGCCGGGCAAACGATGTAACTGTTTTTGTGCATGCGGTAAACGCCGCAGGCGAACTTGTGTCACAATCTGATGGTGATCCACTTGTGGGACTTGCCCCTCTCTCCGTGTTGAATACGGACGAGGCATTGCACGACATTCGCACTATTCCGGCCGATCCTGCCATCGTTGCCTTTCGAGTTGGCCTGTACAATCGTGTCACAGGGGAGCGCATTCCGTTCTATGGGGCGGATGGACAACGTGCGGCCGATGATATGTATATTTTTGAGGTCGAACCTTAGCTGGCCCAGACTGCGATAATCTGATGGATCTTTTTTCACCCACATTCAAAGCTGACCCTTTCCCCACGTATGCCAATATGCGGCAGGCATGCCCCATCCATGCCCATGAAGCCCCATACGGTGGAACGATTTGGTACATCACGCGCCATGCGGATGTTGAGGCGGTCCTCAAAGATTCAGAAACTTTTGTCAAAGATCAGCGTTTCGCACAGCCAGGTGAGCCTAAACCAAAAGGGAAAGGGCTGTTTAGCATGATCAATCAAAACATGCTATTTGCTGATGCGCCCGACCATACACGGCTACGCAAGCTGGTTAATTTGGCTTTTACCCCACGGAGGGTTGAAAGATTGGCCCCCCGAATTCAAACCATTGCTGATGAACTGTTAGACAAAGTTGCGGCGCAAAATAGTTTTGACTTGATTCATGACTTTGCTTTTCCGCTGCCGATTACGGTCATTATTGAGATGTTGGGTATTCCTGAGGATGATCGTGACAAGATGCACGACTGGACGAAGGCGATCATCGCTCCTGGCCGGTATGGCATCACCCTGAAAGGGCGTAAACAGCGAGTACGAGCATTTGTCGATTATTTGAGCACGACGTTCGCTCAGCGGCTGGCAAACCCTCAAGACGATCTAATCACCGGATTGGTACAGGCGGAAGCGGACGGTGAGCGGTTGAGTGAAGCTGAGCTGTCGAGCATGGTGGCC
>JBGCDP010000138.1:0-12352 GCA_045105475.1 Anaerolineae bacterium | reverse complement strand
GCGGAGCTAAAACAGAAGGGGCGTGACAAAGGTTTGCTCGTGATGGGGCCGGACTGTGGCACTGCGATCATCAACGGGGTCGGATTGGGCTTCGCGAACAAAGTGAACGGAGGCAATATCGGCATCGTGGCAGCATCAGGGACAGGTGCACAGGCGGCCAGCGTGGGGATTCACTCGCGTGGTGGCGGTGTGTCTCAGGTGATTGGAACGGGCGGCCGGGATTTGAAATCGGACGTCGGTGGGATTACGTTTATGCAGGGTCTACAACTGCTGGCTGATGATGATGCAACCGATGTGATTGTACTAATCTCGAAGCCACCTTCGGCCGAATTGGCGAGCAAAATCATCGGGATGGCGCGTGGATGTGGGAAGCCTGTGGTGATTAACTTTATCGGGTTGGCGGTCCCTGTGCGTGAAATGGGGAATTTGATATTTGCCACTTCGCTCGATGAAGCGGCCAAGCTGGCGACAAAGTTTGCAAGTGGCCAATGGCAAGTGTCAAGTGTGCAATCTTCTCCGCTGAAGGGGTTTGTTCGGGGGTTGTTTTCGGGTGGAACGCTGGCATACGAAACGGTTTTGGGGATGCAGCTATCGTTTGCACCGCTGTTTAGCAATGTGGCGATCCGGCCGGAACAGAAAATGGTTGATGTCAATAAAAGTGTGGCCCATACGATTATCGATATGGGTGAGGATGAGTTTACTCAGGGCCGACTGCATCCGATGATGGACAATGATTTGCGCCTCAGGCGCCTGCGCCAAGAAGCGGCCGATAGCGAAGTCGGGCTGATTTTGCTCGATGTGGTGCTGGGTGAAGGGTCACATGCTGATCCGGCGAGTGAAGTGGCTCCGTTGATCGCAGAAGCAAAAGCGAATCGGCCGGAGCTTGAGATTGTCTGTTTGGTCATCGCATCGGCCGAAGATTTGCAGGATACGGCGGCTCAGATTGGGGCATTGGAGACGGCCGGGGCGATTGTGTATCGGACGGTTGGGGATGTGCTGACTGATCTGAATGGCCGACTGGCTGATTCCCCTAGCGGGAATCAGCTTGTATGGTCCGGCACAATGTCAGCCATCAATGTGGGTGTTGAAACTTTTTATAACAGTCTGCAAAGCCAAGGGGCTGAAGTGATCCAAGTTGATTGGCGACCACCGGCCGGTGGCAACAAGAAAATGATGGATATTTTGGCGAAATTTAAAAAGGGATAAAAGTATGGAAGTGATCTTTTATAGATTAAAACCCTCAGCCCTATGATAAAACAAAGAATCATCGTTATCACTCTAATTACCTTTACATTTTGTATTTTGGGTGCGTATACTTTTTATGCAAACCGTGCAAACCCTATAAATTATGTTGAATTATTTCTAACGTCGTATTGCGACTTACCATGTTGGATGAGTTTTACACCCGGCAAAACTTCCTTAGAAAGTAGTGAAGCAACATTTTTATTACTGGACAAGAAATACCGGGACACGATAAGAAAAACTAATTACCCTGAATCTAGCAATATTCAAAGTAAATACCTTATTGATTACGAAGGAGCATCAGTTGAACTTACTTTCTCTGAGAATATTTTACTGCAAACTCAAATAAGATTTGGAGATAAAAATATTAAGATTGATGATGTTTTACTAAAATTTGGCGAGCCCACTTCAATACACAGCAAATGGATTTCTGCACATAACCAGCAGTGCTATGGGAGCTATTTGTATTACCCTGAAAAAGGAATAAGTGTTGGCTTGGGAGATTGTGGAGGTGATTCACTGGTCATCGGTCAGGTCGATAGCTCCACGCCTGTCATTAGCATCCACTATACTCCACAAGTTAAATCTACTCAGGATATGATCTTATTCTTTTTTGATGATAGACCAAACACTGATCTTAAAAATTGGTCAGGCTTCGGTATATATGCACCATGATGTTGTAAATTTTTGCTGAGAAGATATGGAAAGCGGATACATAGCGATTAACCAACAAAGTAAATTTCATCTGCGGCGTTTGCAACTTGCAACCTGCTATTGAGGAACGAAATATGATTGATTTTGAAGAAGCGAATAAAACGGTGGTCGAGCGGATGATGTCTGCCCGGCCGATTTTGAAACGAATTGAAACCGCCATCGATGTGATTCCGGGGATGCGCGACAATTTGCTGTTGCATGCAGGACCTCCGATTACGTGGGAAAAAGCATCAGGACCATTACGTGGTGCGATTGTGGGTGCCCTGATCTTGGAAGGGAAAGCGACCGATTGGGACAGTGCGGTTGAGTTGGTCACGTCAGGTCAAATCGATCTAGAACCATGTCATGAACACGGGACGGTTGGGCCGATGGCCGGTGTTACGTCAGCGTCGATGAAGGTTTACGTCGTTGAAAATGTGACCCACGGCAACGTCGCCTACTCGAACATGAACGAGGGATACGGCAAGGTGTTGCGCTACGGAGCTTACAGTGAAGAGGTCCTTGAAAAGCTCCGTTGGCTAGATGGCTCGTTTGCTGATCTGGTCAATCAGGCGTTGGCTTCGTTGGGCGGACTAGACATTCGGGCGATGTTGTCAGAGTCGTTGCACATGGGGGACGAAGGGCATAATCGGAACAAAGCGGGTTCGATTTTGTATGCAGCGAAATTGGCTCCGGCGATTGTCATGGCGAATGGGACTGACGAAGAAAAATCAAAAGTAATCGCCTTTTTGGGCGAAAACGCACTCAGCTTTTTGAATCCGGTGATGGCCGGTTGTAAAGCGATGGCGGATGCAGGCCACGGGGTTGAAGGGAGCACGATCATGACGGTGATGGCTCGGAACGGGACGGAGCTAGGCATCAAAGTGAGTGGATTGGGCAACCAGTGGTTTACCGGCCCAGTGGGTCAACCAGATGGGTTGTATTTCCCTGGATATACGCTCGATGACGCGAACGGGGACATCGGTGATAGCACGATCACGGAAACGGCCGGGATCGGGGCGTTTGCGATGGCGACGGCTCCAGCGATTGTAACGTTTATTTCGGGTACACCTGAGCTTGCACTTAACACAACAATGGAGATGTACGAAATTACGACGACCGAACATACGGCGTTTACGATTCCAGCGTTAGGTTTCCGTGGCACCCCGACGGGTGTCGATATTCGCAAGGTGGTTGAGCTAGGCATCCGGCCGCAGATCAACACCGGTATCGCGCATAAAGATCCAGGTGTGGGGCAGGTCGGGGCTGGATTGGTTTTGCCGCCGATGAATGTGTTTGAAGATGCGCTGATGGCGTATGCGGAAAAGTATTTAAGTTAGCAACACCTTACCGTAGGGGGCGACGGGGTCGGAACCATCTTGGCTCCGAAAAGATGAGTTACTTCCCGACCCCGTCGCCCCCTACCCGAGTATTCTCATGTTGGCAGTTGTAGCCGTTGGCGGAAACGCCCTTATTACCGACCCTGACCGAATTTCAGTTGAATCTGAGATCGAAGCGGTGCAGGTTATTTGTGCGCAAATTGCGGACATGATTGAAGCTGGCTGGGATGTCATTATCGGGCACGGCAACGGGCCGCAGATCGGTTTTAATTTGCGTCGATCAGAGCTAGCGGCACACGAGATTTTTGAAATCCCGCTAGATGTGTGTGGCACGTTTACACAGGGTTCGATTGGCTATTACATTCAGCAGTCATTGCAGAATATCTTTCACCAGCGTGGCATTAAGAAACATGTGGTGACGGTAATAACGCAGGTTGAAATTGATGAGGATGACGTCGCTTTCGCTAACCCAACCAAGCCGATTGGGATGTTCATGACGGCTGAAGAGGCGGAACGTGTTGCGGCAAAAGGGTGGCAGGTGGCTGAAGATTCCGGCCGGGGTTGGCGCAGAGTCGTCGCCTCGCCACAG
The DNA here is from genome assembly GCA_045105475.1 of Anaerolineae bacterium. Taxonomy (GTDB): domain Bacteria; phylum Chloroflexota; class Anaerolineae; order Promineifilales; family Promineifilaceae; genus WTJY01. The sequence continues at coordinate 8,488 of JBGCDP010000138.1, read as the reverse complement.
CCACAGAGCATTGTCGAATTGCCTGTTATCAAACAGCTTTTAGACGATGGGGTTGTTGTCATCGCCATTGGCGGTGGCGGGATTCCGGTTGTGCGTAACGAAGCGGGAATGTTGCGCGGTGTGCGGAATTTGCGTAAGTCGGTGGTCGATAAAGATCTGGCGGCTGCCCTGCTCGCCAATCAGATCGAGGCAGATCTCTTGTTGATTAGCACCGGTGTTGAGCAGGTTGCTATCAACTTTAATCGGCCGGATCAGGTCAATTTAGCTGAGTTGACCGTCGATAAAGCGAAACAGTATATGGCTGAAGGGCATTTTGCTCCCGGCAGTATGTTGCCTAAGATTCAGGCATCTTTAAATTATTTAGAAGATGATAGCCGTGCCACGACCAGTGGCAAAAGGGTCATCATTACTGACCAAGATAGCATCGGCGAAGCACTCGCCGGTAAAACAGGAACAAGGATAGAGAAATGAAATTTATAGACTTAACCATCCCCTTTGGCATTGGCACACCAGCTTGGCCAACCTATGAACCGCTACAAGTAAAATATTTTAAAAGATTGGCTCCAAACGGGGCGAATGGTCAGTTGGTTACCCACAGTAATCATGTTGGCACTCATCTTGACGGTGAGATTCACTTTTACACCCCCGGCAAAGATATCGCATCACTTGAGCTTGATTTTCTTTGTGGCGAGGCGGCCGTGGTTGATGTTAGTGACGTATGTGGCGACTACGACATCTACACCCCAGAGATGATCGAAGAGCGGGTTGAGGTGCGTGAGGGTGATATTCTCATCATTCATACCGGCTATCATCATTTTGGGTGGGATCAACCCACCGGCAACGAAATGCGCTATATGGTGATGCATTCAGGGCCAGATGATCGTTTTGCGAAGTGGGCACAAGAGAAGAAAATTCGCTGGATCGGAGTTGACTGCGGTTCGGCCGATCATCCGATGAATACGAAAATTCGGGATTGGATGCCTGCTCAGGCTAAACAGTGTGACGCGCATTTCCAAGAGAAATACGGTAAAAGCTTAGAAGAGGTCTTTACTCCAGACATGTATCAAATGATGCATTTGTGGATGTTTGACAAAGGGATTATCCATGCGGAGTGTATAGGTGGTGATCTTGACTTGATCTTGAACCGACGCATACAGATCGGTTGTTTCCCATGGCGTTTTGTCGATGGTGAAGCGAGTTTGGCCCGTATCGTGGCGATGGTTGAAGATGATGAGTATGAAGAGCTGATGGCGAAAAAAGCGACGATGCCGAAGACGAAGTTTGGCGATTGTTATGATCAGGCTCATGTTGATCGGCTTGGCGGCCGGGGTAGGGTCTACTAGACCGATAGGGATCAGGGGTAGAAGATAGGGAAACGTGATTCAGCTAGGTTTTGCATTAAATGTAAAGCTTTACGCAACGAACTTCCCTATCTCTATCAACTGTCGCTATCCTTTTCTCATGAGAAAAGTAAGTATCGTTGGAATCGGGCAAGTGCCCGTCAAAAAACAGTATGAAGAGCGGATGCGGACCATCGCCACGACTGCGGTCAAAGATGCGATGGAAGAAGCTGGCGTGGCAAGAGTCGATGCGCTATTTGCTGGCAATATGCTGGCGGATGAGTTGCAGGGGCAAAAGCACCTGGCGGCATTGATCGCTGATGAGGTTGGTCTTGATCTAATCGAGGCGATGCAGGTGCGGGCGGCGACGGCTACAGGTGCGGCGGCTCTGCGCATGGCGTATTTGGCTGTGGCGAGCGGTGAAGCGGATTCGGCCGTGGCTGTTGGTGTTGAAAAGATGAGCGGTGGCATGGCGACACCGGCTCTGGCAAAGGCGTTGGACGCTCGTTATGAAGTGCCATCGGGCGACACGTTAATCAGCAAAAATGCTGAGCTGATGCGGATGTATATTGATAAGTACAATATGCCTGACGATGGCTTGGTCAACTTTTCGATCAATGCGCACAAGAATGGGGTCACCAACCCAAATGCTCTTTTTAGAAAGGAAATTGATCGGGAAACGGTGATGAACTCGCGCGTGATCTCCCATCCGATCAGATTGTTTGACTGCTCGCCGGTGTGTGATGGAGCGGCGGCGGTGTTGCTGGTGCCAACTGAAGAGGCGCGTGCGTACCATGAAAACCCGGTACACATTATGGCATCGAGTGTTTCGACGGATCGTTTCCGAATAGCCGATCGGCCGGAACCGTTGCTGTTGCGCGCGGCGAGAATGTCGGCCGTGCAGGCGTTCCGACGGGCGAATGTCAACCGGAAAGATGTTGATTTTTATGAGGTGCATGATGCGTTTAGCATTATGGCCTGTTTACTTTTGGAAGCGGCCGGATTTGCGAAACAGGGTGAAGGATGGCGCATGGCGGCTGAAAATAAAATCGGTTTGGATGGTGAATTACCGTTGGCGACGATGGGTGGTTTGAAGTCAAGAGGCCATCCGATTGGGGCAACGGCGCTTTACCAAACGTGTGAGATTGTTCAGCAACTGACCGGCCGGGCCGGGCCGAATCAGTTGGACGGTCCTGAGATTGCGATGTTGCAATCTGTTGGTGGTGCAGCATCCACTGTGCTCACCCATATATTTGGGGTTTGAGATAGTGTGCTAGTTGCGTTTAACCCACTAGCCAACCATCCAACAAGCAAACCATTAAACTAACCACGATAGTTTTCTTGAATGCTATTGAGATGGTGAAGTTCGTGGCCAGCGATGTGATAGGCGGCCGCGCGCACGCTTAAGACGTTGCCACTGCCGATGCCTTTTTGTAGCAGGTCGTTATCATCGAAGCTGTTGAACAGGGTAATGGTTGCGGCGCGAACCGCTTTTAACTCGTCGATAATACCTTGTGTATTACGTTGATTGGCTTTTGAGTGTGGCACGTAGTCGTCTTGTTCAAAACCGGGCAGTTCGGTTGGGTCGTTTCGGCCGAAACGTAGCGCACGGTACGCGTAAATCCGCTCGTCGTCGATGCAGTGGATAATGATTTCTTTGATTGTCCATTCACCCGGTGCATGTGGTGTGGTCAGTGCTTCTTCAGGGAACGATTGGATGAGATCGATTGTTTTTTGAAGGTTATTTTGCAGATGGGTTAGCACCCGGCCGTCATCTGGCAAAAGATCGATATACATCGTGGTGTACGGGGCGAATTCGCCTGATTTAGGTTTTTCGATTGATCGTAACATCGTGAACTCCTATCTTATAAAATTTTAGGGCGTAAGATGCGGGAAGAAACGTTATACGCATAGAATAGATCCGCCGCCGCTTCTTTCGCCCCTACGGCGTTTTCGTCATCGTTAAAGATGCCGAATAATTATTTTTTTACAACTTAATTTGAGACTACTTTTGCACGGAGGAATTATGAACCGCTCAGAAAAAATTGACCTATTATCTAATGCTAAATGGCATGACTTGAATATGAGTTGCAGTATCCACACACCACCGTGGCCAGGGGAGAAAGCGCTTGAAGTGCATTACTTTAAACGGCTGACTGGTGCTTATGGTGGTGGGCAAGGGGCCAATGGGCAGTTGATTGAATGGAGCAACAATACGGGAACCCATTTAGTAGGTGAGCGAGCGTTTCATTCCGGGGCGACTGCTATTTCCGATATGCCTTTGGAAGAGTTGTGCGGCGAAGCGGTTATTGTTGATATCTCTGATGAGGTGTCGCACTACAGCATCTACACACCAGAGATGATCACGAGCAAAGTTGAGGTTAAGAAGGGTGATATCTTGATCATCAACACCGGCTACCATAAGCATGGATGGGACCAGCCTGATGTGCCTAATCCTGACATGCAGGCAGGCATCGAAAATAAAGAGTTTGCGTTTTTGGTGCGCCATCCAGGGCCATCGCCTGACTTTTTTCAATGGGCCGTTGACATGGAGCTTAAGCTAATCGGGGTTGACTGCGGCAGTGCGGAACACCCGATGAATACGAATCTGCGCTATATGCATACGCGTGAGTTTGACAAAGCTGAGTCGAAGCTCAAAGAAACGCACGGCAAATCGTGGGATGAGATGTATCCGCCAGAAGCGTACTATGAGATGACTCATATCACGATGCCGAAGGCGCATGTGCGTTTGTTAGAGTCATTGGGTGGCCAGATTGGTGAGTTCAAAAATGAACGGGTTTGGCTGATGACTGGGCCGATTCCGTTTATGGAAGTGGAGTCAGCTTGGACCCGAGTCGTCGCTTTGACGGCTCCAGATGGGATGAGCCAAGCTGAATTTATTTCGGCCATGAGTGAGGTTGAAATGCTCGATATGACGTTGCCGTTTAGTGTACAAACGCCTCAGTGGGCCAACTATGAACCGTTGAGCGTGAAGTACACCAAACGGGTGCAGGGTCAAAATTTCGGGATGGGGCGGAATAATGCGCATTGTCGGGCGAGTTTCCATTTGGCAAGCCATATGGATGGGCAGATTCACTTTCATGCGGCCGGCCGGTCTATCGGGCAGGTGCCGAATGACTTTTGGTTTGGGGCGGGCGTTGTGGCTGACATTAGTGACGTGGTGAGTAATTCAAGTGTTTACACGCCGAAGATGATCGAAAGTGTATGTGAGGTGCAGAAGGGTGACATCTTGATTATCAAGACGGGTTGGCACAATTATGGCTGGAATAGTCCAGATAGTGATGAGTTCCGCTACATGATTAAGCATCCTGGGCCGTCGCCAGATTTTGCAGATTGGTGTATTGAAAAGGAGATTAAGTGGTTGGGGATTGATTGTGTGGCGATGGAACATCCGATGAATACGATTCAACGTGACTGGCATCCGAAGACGTTTGCTGAGGCGAATCAGAAGCTGGTTGATCAGTTTGGCAAAGACTGGGATGAGATGTATCCGCTAGACCAATATTATCAGGACATGCATTTGAATTTATTCCCGATGGGTATGGTGCATGCTGAGAATTTGGGTGGGCAGATCGCAGAAGCTGAAAGCGGCCGGTATTTTCTCGGGGCGTTTGTGCAGAAAGGTGTTGAAATGGCATCCTGCTGGGCACGGTTCGTCGCGTTTAAATAAAACCCATCTGCGTTACTTCCTATCTGCGTCAATTTAACAGACGCAGATAGGAAGTAACGCAGATGTTAAAAGGAGTTTGGTTTGGAATATCTTTATGAGGGCAAGAGCCGACAAGTCATCGGACTTATTTATGACGTAAGAAATAAAATGGGAAGTGGCTGGTCTGAAGACAATTACCATCAGGCTTTGCTATATCACATAAAAGATCACGATATTCCAGTTATTAGTAAACCAAGATTCCCATTGCTCCATCGAGAGACAGAAATCTATCGGTTTGAGCCAGATCTTATTGTTTGGGATCAAATCATTTTAGAGTTGAAAGTTCATCCTAAATACAAGGGAGATTCATTTCCATCTGTCAACGAGGCTCAACTCATCCATTATTTAAAACGATGCAAAAAGGAATTAGGGTTACTTGTTAATTTTGCTCATTCAAAAGTTGGACTAAAAAGAATGGCTTTTCAACCGCCAAAACCAAGGATAGTTGAAGTTTATGATTACATTAAACCTAAGATCAGTAGACATGATCGGTCAATATTGAAAGAGGTTCGAAAACATCTTTTAAGTGTGAGTAATGAATATGGTACGGGCTATCCCAATATAGTTTATCAAGAGATTCTAGAACTTGAGCTTGCCCACTATCGCATGAAATACACAAAAAATGTTGTAGCAGATGCAACTTGGGATGGAAAAAAGATTGGTTCAAACACAATTCCTCATTTGCTTATCGAGGATCGCATATTGGTATTGATTCGAGCATCGTTCAAACATAGTTCTACGCTTGATTTTACGAGTACCGAATCATATCTGAGAGCACTCGGCCTAAATATTGGTATTGTTGTGAATTTCGGCCGGAATCGTATCCAGGTCAATGGAGTAGCAGCTTAGAAAGAGGTTATTATGGCGACACAATTTTTTGGGCAGAGAATAAAACGGAATGAAGATCCACGTTTGCTGACGGGGCAGGCGCTGTTTGTCGATGATGTCGATCTGCCAAATATGGGGCATGTGGCGTTTGTACGTAGTCCACATGCGCACGCAACGATTTTGGACATCGACGTGGCTGATGCGAAAGAAGTTGCTGGGGTTATCGGGATTTGGACGGCCGAGGATCTGGGCGATTACTGGCAACACGGCCCTCTGCTCGTGCCACCACCGCCGGTTGAAGGGATGGTGTTCAATGAACGGACCCAAGTGACACTGGCTAAAGACAAAGTTCGCTATGTGGGTGAGCCGGTTGTGGTTATTGTGGCGGAGAGTCGCTACATCGCTGAAGATGCGGCCGACCTCGTCTATGTCGACTACGATCTGCTCGACGTCGTTAGTGCATTAGAGCAAGCGATCTCGGCCGACAGCGCCTCTATTCACGATATTGAGCTAGTCAATGGTGAGCTCAACAACGTCAACGCACACGTTACCCAAATCAAAGGAGACGGAGCTAATTTTGATACGATTGCTGACTCTGCTCACGCTGTGATCAAACGCCGTTTTTACTACGATCATGGCTCGTCCGCTCCAATGGAATGCCGGGGTGTGGTGGCCGATTGGGATCGACGTGCCAACAAAATGACGATTTGGGATACAACCCAGGCCCCTGTTTTTATCCGTAACGGAATGGCGGCATTTTTAGGCTTAAGCGAGAACAATGTGCGGGTGATCGCCCCGTTTATTGGTGGAGGTTTTGGCCCCAAGATCATGATGTTCTACCAAGAAGAGATGCTCGTGCCGTGGCTGTCGATGAAGCTGGGTCGGCCGATCAAGTGGATCGAAGACCGGGCTGAGCATTTTCTGGCAACAACCAACGAACGCGATCAAATCCATCATGCGGAAATGGCCGTTGATAGTGAAGGCAAAATTCTGGCGATACGGGATCGCTTTTTGCACGATGCGGGTGCGTATGCCCCGTACGGTTTAACGATTCCGTTGAACAGTCAGTGCACACTTTTGGGCTGTTACGACATCCCCAGCTACCACAGCACATTCACGAGTCTGTTTACGAACAAAACGATGACAACCCCGTATCGTGGCGCAGGGCGTCAGCACGGCGTTTTTGTGATGGAGCGACTGCTCGATACGGCCGCGCGTGAGCTAGGAATCGACAAAGTTGATATTCGACGACGCAACCTCATCCAGCCAGACCAATTTCCGTATAACAATGAAATCATTTATCAAGATTTTGGCCCGCTGAAATATGACAGTGGAAATTATGCCCCGGCGCTTGAACGGGCGGTTGAGATGATCGGCTACGATGAGTTTTACGCAACCCATCAGCCCAAAGCACAGGCCGAAGGCAAGCTGTTGGGATTGGGCATTGTGAATTATGTTGAAGGGACCGGCATCGGCCCGTATGAAGGGGCGCGGGTGCAGATACAGAGCAACGGCCGGGTGAGCGTTTCAACCGGCATCGGCACACAGGGGCAGGGGCACTTTACGGTGTTTGCTCAGATTGCGGCCGATCAGGTGGGGGTTGCTGTCGAAGATGTTGATGTGGTCACCGGTGACACAGATACGTTCCATTGGGGGGCAGGCACCTTTGCCAGCCGGGGTGCGGTTGTGGCGGGGAACGCCGTCAATGAAGCATCAAAAGATGTACGAGCCAAGATTTTGAAGCTGGCGAGCGAGCATTTTGAAGCGGCCGAAGCTGACTTGGTTTTAGGCGATGGGGTTGTGCAGGTGGCCGGTGTGCCGGACAAAGTGATTAGCCTGGGTGCGCTGGCTCAGATGGCGAACCCGATGCGCGGTTCTGTAAAACCAGGGACAGAGCCAGGGCTAGAATCGAGCAACTATTTCGGGCCGGAATACGGGGCAACGGCCAACGGTGTGCATGCGATGATCGTTGAGATCGACAAAGATACGATGATGCTCGACATCAAAAAATATGTGGTAGTACACGACTGCGGAGCTGTGATCAATCCGCTGATTTTAGACGGGCAGATTCACGGTGGTGTGGCTCAGGGGATCGGAAACGCATTCTATGAAAAGCTGGCGTACGATGAGCAGGGTCAGTTGTTGAGCGGTACGTTTATGGATTATCTGTTGCCGACAGCATTGGATGTGCCTTCGATAGAGATGGATCACATCACGACGGAAAGCCCGCTGAATCCGTTGGGGATTAAGGGTGCGGGTGAGGCGGGGGCGATTCCGGTAGGGCCGTTGTTTGCACAGGCGATTGAGGACGCAATCGGCCGGGATGATGTCGAAATACTGGAGATTCCGCTGAGTCCGTCACAAGTATGGGAGCTGTGCCAAAAAGATTAAAAGCCTCAGAAATGGATGAGCAACCGATTTAGATTGACGATTCATCGTTAGAATAGCCGCATGACTCGTCAATCTAAAATATTTACGTTCGGCTGTTTAATGCCGCTTATTCTTATTGGTTTATGCGCGACTACGATTTATTTTCGCAGTGGCTCAGTATTGGGAGCGGTTGCAGGACTATGGGGTGACAGCACAGAAG
>JBGCDP010000137.1:0-2949 GCA_045105475.1 Anaerolineae bacterium | reverse complement strand
TCATCTAACAAACAAAATCATTATGCATTGCTTATCGCGAAAGAGGAGTAATTGGTTTACGGCATAGCTCGTCCATTTCAGCCTGATCAATTATCAGCATATCTCCTTTTTGGCTCATGACACAAGCGGCCGCCACCACGCCATACTCTATTCCTTTTGCAAAATTTTCATTTAGCCAGCCATGAATCACCCCAGCTGCCATCGCATCTCCCGCCCCAATTCGATCCACAATATCAACCTCGCGTGCTGGAGCATGATAAAACTGGTCATTGGCCCACCCGTAAACACCGGCTGCACCATTTGACACCACAACATGTTCGGTTGAAAAGCGATGGGCTAAGCTTTGTAGAACAGTTTCAACCTTCCCATTAATTTTAAACACCTGTTCCGCATCACGTTTACTACAAAACAAAATATCTACACTTCTAATCATCTTTTCAAGCGTGGCCGATGCTTCTTCCACACTCCACAACTTTGACCGATAGTTCACATCAAAACTAATCGGAACATGAGCCCCTTTTGCCCGCTCAATCACTTCAGAAATCACGCTTCGACAACTTTCTGACAAAGCGGCTGTAATGCCGGTTAAATGAATGAGGCGGCTGTCTAGCAAGTAGTCCCAATTAATATCATCAGAAGTGATTTGCGAAAAGCTCGAGTTTTTACGGTCATAATAAACTTGTGTCGGCCGGGGTTGACCTGCATACTCGACAAATAAGGTTGCCATACGTCCGCCATCTACCCAATTCACGGCCGATGTGTCAAGTCCCGTAAAAGCATAAGCATTGGTGCCTCGTTGGCCCAGAGGAGAGTTAGGCAACGCGCTAATCCACCCACATTGATGCCCCAGCTGAGCTAAAGCTCCTGTCACGTTGGCTTCAGCTCCAGCAACGTGTAGATCAAGGTTATTTGTCAAAGATAATTTTTCACCCTTTGGTACACTCAAACGCAAGTTGGCTTCCCCAATTGTCGTGACATCAAATCTAGTCATTTTTCTTTTGACCATAGGTGCGATGATAAACATCGTAACCATGTTTGACCACTTCTTGTGCAAGTGGCTCAACCGGCCCGCGCAGCAGTGCATAGTGGACTGATTGTGCTGTCTCTTCAAGAATGACAGAGTTCTTTAAGGCTGACATCACGGTTTTTCCGATGGTAAAACAGCCATGATTCCTAATAAGGATGGCGGTGCAATCTCCTATCAGGTCAACAATTTCTTTGCCGATTTCTTCTTCACCAATGGTAGCAAAGTTTGATACCGGAATGTCACAACCAAATACGGCTGCCGACGTTGTTGTGTAAATCGGCAGCGATTCTCCTCGAATAGCGAAGCTTGTCGCATATGGAGAGTGGGTATGCACAATACCATGTACGTCCAGCCGCTGACGATAAACATACAGGTGTGAAGCGGTATCAACCGATGGTTTTAAATCCCCTTCAACTACGTTTCCATCCAGATCAACAACAACTAAATTTTCAGGCGTCAACTGATCAAACAGCACCCCGCTTGGCTTAATGACAACATAGCCGCTTTCAGGATCACGCCCGCTGGCATTGCCGCTGGTCCAAAGCACAAGGCCGTTTTTGGGGAGTGCCAAATTGGCCTCCCATACTTGTTTTCGTAATTCGTTTAACATGTTTTTTCGATAGGGGTTAAGGATAGCGATAGGGAGGGTTGCTCACGAAATCCAATTTGTTTTTCGTCAAACCTGCCATTTTGAACCTCCCTATCTTCTATCTTTATCCTTCTTTATAATGCTTCCAACTGTTCAACACTCAACGAGAAGGCCTCTTCTAGCCGCACGGCCGTTAGGTCATCTTCACTTATACCAAAATCTTCACCCAGAATCTCTTCCACTTTTCGTACAAGAGCGATGGCATCCAGCCCATATTCTCGCATGAGATAACGGGCTTCGGCCCCATGTGCAAAAGTGTCTGGAATCCCAATCCGGTAAAGTTTTTTACCGATTCCATTTTCAGCCATCATTTCAGCCACGGCCGTGCCAACACCACCCATGATCGTATGATTCTCCATTGTAATCACCCCATGTGTGGGCTTGCTCAATGCTTCAAGCACAATCGGATCGGTAAACGGCTTGATCGTTGACACATGTAGATGGGTAATTGAAACCCCTTTCTGCTTGAGAATTTCGGTGGCACGCATCGACTCTTCGGTGCAGATGCCGGTTGAAATAAGGGTTAAATCAGTTCCTTGGCTCAAGATACGAGCTTGGTTAAATACCATTGGCTCGTTGGCCGGGAACAGACGAGGAACAGATTTACGCAACATACGAATGTAGACCGGGCCATCAATTGGATGAGCGATATCGAGAACTGACTCAACATCAGTTGCGTCTCCTACCTCTAAAATCGTCATGTTGGGCATACCGCGCAAAACGGCCAAATCTTCGATGGCTTGATGGGTAACCCCGCCAGGGGTCATGATGCCAGGCAAGAATCCAACCAAGCGGACTTTGAGATTGGGATAAGCAACTGACATAGCCAGTTGATCATACGGCCGCCGGTACATGAAAACGGCAAACGTGTGCAGATATGGGACATATCCCTCACGAGCCAAACCACCGGCCCAGCTCAGCATATTCTGCTCCGCCATCCCGAGAGAAAAGAAACGATCAGGATAGGTATCACGGAACAGGCTAATTTCAGTTGAACCGGTCAGATCGCCTGAAAAGACGACAAGTTCCGGCCGATCCTTGGCAAATTCAACTAAGTTCTTTGAGTGAACATTGGTGCAAATTTCCATCTTAAGCCACCTCCATTTCAAATATCATCTCATCTAAAAATGTCTGATAATGGGCCATCTCTTCCTCACTTTTAAAGCGTACATAATGCAACTTAGGCTTGCGCTCTTCAAGCAATGGAATCCCCTGAGCAGTGTCGGTATAGCACAGCACAAAGTGGGGCTTGCCTGACTCTTGGTCATTAACA
>JBGCDP010000136.1:0-4118 GCA_045105475.1 Anaerolineae bacterium | reverse complement strand
TAAATACACAAAACACATTGTTCTAGTACAATCGACCGAACCATTGGAGGCAAATGATGGAATACAATTTTTACACGACTGACGTCTTTACCAATACGCAATTTGGAGGCAATCCGCTGGCGGTTTTCCCTGAAGCGGCCGGACTTAGCGACGAGCAAATGCAACTGATTGCGCGGGAATTTAATCTATCTGAAACGATTTTTATGTTTCCACCAGAAGATGCGGCCCACACTTATAAAGTCCGCATTTTTACCCCTAATCACGAGCTACCGTTTGCGGGACACCCAACTGTCGGTGGCGCTTATGTTTTGGCAACGATGGGTTTTATCAAACTGGATGGGGCTGTGACGGAGATTGTTTTTGAAGAAGGGGTAGGTCCGGTGCCGATTAAGATTTTTGCGGATGATGCGGGCAACGTTGCCAAAGCTGAACTATCGGCCGCCGTCATTCCGGAAATTATGCAAGGAGCACCATCGGCCGAAGCCTTAGAGCAGGTGCTTTCTCTTGATTCGGGTGACGTTTTAAGTGAGGGGCTTTCACCCGTAGGTGGACCTTCACCCGTGATCGTCAAAGCTGGAACACCACGCCTGTTTGCACCGGTTAAAGATCGTGCGGCTTTAGGCCGTATTTCGATTGATGCTGCATTGTGGCGCAAACATCTAGGAGACACACGTAGTATCTACGTGTTTTGCACAGATCCTGAGCTAGAAGACTCAGATTTACGCGGCCGGATGTTTGTCGGCCCAGCTTCGGGCTTGTACGAAGATCCGGCGACAGGCTCAGCCGTTACCGCTTTGGCCGCATACCTTGCGACGCTTTCAGATATTAAAAATGGGACGTTGCGCTGGGTGATGGAACAGGGGTTTGAGATGGGGCGGCCGTCGATTCTTGAAATGGAAGCGGATCTTGTTGACGGGGCGAGCCAAGCGATTCGGGTAGCTGGATCGTCGGTGATGGTCAGTAAAGGGACGTTTTTTGTGTAGGGGTCGACGGGGTCGGATGCACTTTGGCTCCGAAGAGATGAGGTGGTTCCGACCCCGTCGACCCCTACGAGAATATTCACAACAGCCAATCGTCAATCTGAAATCCCAAATCGAGAACCGCCATGTCACTGTTTCTTCAAATCACACGTAAAAATAATTTAGCCATCTATCGTCAAGTAGCCGAGCAGATTCGGGCGCAAATTCACACCGGCCGCTTACCGTCTGGCACGCGCTTGCCCACTGTCCGTTCGCTTTCGGCCGAACTCGGCGTAACCCCACTCACTGTCCACAATGCTTATAACGAACTTCAGGCGGACGGCCTAATCGATAGCGTCGTTGGCCGTGGGACATATGTCAGCGAAGAAGCTGAACACAATGCGCTACCGGTTGACACCGATCAACCGTTTCACCCGGACAATATTTTGGGTGACATTCTGCACATTATGCGAGCACGCAATGTCCGTTCAATGGCGGTTGCTATCCCAGACCCCGATCTGGCCCCGGTTGATGAGATTTGGGGGCGAGTCAATCAGTTACGAAGTGAGTGGCACGATCTTTCAGGGTACGGTTCGATTGAAGGTGACGGAAAGCTGCGCGCTGCGTTAACGATGTGGTTGGAAGAGCGAGGTGTTTGTGCAGCTCCATCACGCCTGTTGGTCACGAGTGGGGCGATGCAGGCACTAAACATCGTCACCCGTGCATTAACTCAGGCCGGCGACTGTGTGTTAATCGAAGAACCGACTTTTTTAGGCTATCACCATCTTTTAAAAGCACAGAAGGTCCGGCCGATTACGGTTGATCTTGAGCCTGATGGACCTAATCTGGCCCAGCTTGAACAATTGTTGAAGGAAAATCGGCCCCGTTTTTATTACACAGTTCCTGGTTTTCATAACCCGACAGGGATTTGTTTCTCGGCTGAAAAACGGGCCGCAATCGTTGAACTGACGCGTAAATATGAAACGATTTTGCTCGAAGATGACGTGTATAGTGATCTGTACTATGGAGAGAAGCCGGGGGCGTTGTTGGCCGCGCATGAGCAGAGTAACCATGTAATTTGCTTGGGCGGATTTTCAAAAACAGTGATGTCTGGTTTGCGCATCGGTTTTATCCATGCTGCTCCTAAATTTATGCCAAAGTTTGTGGCGATGCGGCGGGTGTCTGATTTAAGTGGGGCACCGATGTTGCAACGGCTCATGGCGGAATTTTTGATCGATAACGGGTTTAAACGCCATATGCGCCGCGTACGGCCGATCTATAAACAGCGCCGAGACGGCATGCACGATGGACTCATCCGATTTATGCCCAGCTTTGTGAACTGGCAAAAACCGACCGGTGGCTACTGTTTTTGGCTCGATATGCCCCGTATTTTTGCCCCCGGTGAGCTATATCGGATGGCGCTTGAAAATGGGATCGGCATTGCTGCTGGGGAAGCATTTTTCGCTAAGGACGCTGAGCGTGAGTTCTTCCGGCTGAGTTTTGGCAATCTGACGACAGAGGCACAACAGGCGGGGATTGAGCAGTTGGGGCGGATGATCCGTGAGCAGGCGGACAAACGGCCGGGTGCTGATGGGAAGCTGCGAGAGATAGCATTGACTCGTTGATTTCGTTATTCATTCTTCCTTATCCGTTGCCCATTGACCATTAAAAAAAGGTTCAAATGGGTAATGAAGAATTGTTAAAGGCTCCGCTCGTATCTTATTTGGAGATATTTTGGAAATATTATTTGCTCTTTTACCAGCCGCAACGTTCGCCTTTGTTAGTTCGATCACACCCGGGCCAAACAATATCCTATTGGCAGCGTCAGGCATTAGCTTTGGGTTTAAACGAACCGTGCCACATATGCTAGGCATTCCGTTCGGCTTTGCCGTTTTGCTGATGCTTTGTGCGGTCGGGGTTGGTGCCCTAATCGTCAATGTCCCTTCAGCCCAAATCGCTCTAAAAGTGTTTGGCACAAGCTACATGCTTTATCTCGCTTGGATGTTGCGTAAGAATGCTTTAGGTCGATCTACAGAATCTTCTACAGGCTCAGATGGGCAACCCATGAGCTTTTGGCAAGCGGCGATGTTCCAGTTTGCTAATCCAAAAGCATGGGTCTTTGCACTGGGGGCTGCATCTGTTTTTTTGCCAGATTATGCATCGGTGCCGCTTTCTATTACCGTTTTAACGATCTTGATTTGCGCCATTATGTTGCCATGTATTGTGGTCTGGGTCACGCTGGGCTCAACCGTGAAGCATTATTTGCAGAACCCGCTCATTGAACGGATATTTAGCACAATTATTGTGTTGCTCACGGTGTATGCGGCCGTGGCTATTTGGTTCCCGGTAAAAGTAGGTTGATATGAAAATATTTGAGAAAACAAATGGAGATTATTTGGTCTCAACTGATCCTGCCAAACTCGATCGCGGCCGGATGCATGAATATATCTCTAGCACATACTGGGCTGAAGGGATTCCGCTTGAGATTTTTAACAAATCGGTTGAAAATTCGCTGACGTTTGGAATTTACCATCCGGCCGATGGGTTGATCGGATGTGCCCGGATTATTAGTGATTTTGCGACCTACCATTACTTGGCTGATGTGTTTGTCCATGATGAGCATCGTGGACACGGATTGGGTAAATGGCTCATGGAAGTGATTTTTGAGCACCCGGAGCTGCAAGAGTATCGAAACTTTTACCTGCTGACAGGGGATGCTCACGGACTTTATGAGCAGTATGGTTTTGAGACTGTTGAAGACTCCAGCAAGATTATGATGAAACGAGGAAGGGGGAATTACCCAGCACCATGAAAATAAACTATAACAATCGTATCTTCAGTTCGGTCAGTAACTCTGGCTCAGGTGAGGTTAATGAAGAAACAAGATTCTACTACAAGCACGCTGAAAATATCTTGTGGTCGACTTACTCTGGTGGCGCAATCAAATTTGGGACGTTAACCGGCCTTGTGCATGCCGATGGATCGCTTGATTTTCGCTATAGCCATGTCAATAGTGACGATGTGATCATGACCGGCCGCTGTTTGTCGACGCCAGAAATTTTGCCCGACGGCCGAATTCGACTGCATGAAAAATGGCAGTGGACGAGCGGCGACATGTCGGCCGGAGAATCAATTGTTGAAGAAGTAAAAGAATGAGCG
>JBGCDP010000135.1:0-8779 GCA_045105475.1 Anaerolineae bacterium | reverse complement strand
GTGTAGATCTCGGTTGTGGCCGAATCGTTAAACAAAAATATCAAACAATTGAATCTGACCTAGATATCGTCGTTAGTGAGATTGTGTCTGTTTTACAAGGTGTGCAAAAACAATTAGATACCTTGGAACAAGATAAAGAAGCAGACTCAATTTTAGCGATGCTATCATCGGCGGACAGTGAACCATTGGCATTGTTCCCATGGTCGGGTGATCTAGATGAAAATGAAGGTGTTGGGGAGCTAATTGCCAAGTTGCTGGCTCATTTGGGAACGGGGCTTAAAGGATTCAAAGTTGGGTCTAATCAATACAAAAAGACATCCCATGACTACAAAAAAGAGCTTGAGATGCTCAAAAAGGGCGGTTTGGCAGCAGGCTTAAAAACACATTATCTTGACAACTGGGGTGACAAAGGGCCGAAGGGTGGGAATCTAGGCGGCTAAGTGGCAAGCAATCGCTCTTCTAACTGAGCTAATAGTTTGGCGTGATTCAAAAAGTGGGCAATGTCTTTCGCTTCGGACCAAAAATGTCTACTTTTTGCGTGCTCCCCTAGTTCTTTATAGATATCCCCCATTTGGCGTAGCGCATATCCATAACCAAGGCGATCTTCAATTAATTTATAGATTTTAAGGATCGCCTCAGTATGCTTTTGAGATTGTTCAAGATCTCCTAAATTTAAAGAAACCGTGCTTAATTCTTGCCGGATCATACCTTCCCAACGAATGAGACCAATTTGTTGAGCCAAAATCAACCCTTCAGTACCGATTTTTTCTGCATCCTTGAATTTTTGCATGGCTCTAAAAGTTCCGGTCAAAAGATAGCTACAGGCCACTTCTTCACTCAAAGAATTTGCATTTTTGGCATCTACTAATGCTTGTTTAGCAAGTTTCTCTGCGTCATCGAATGCTTTTCTTTGAAAAGCAATAGTTGCCAGCAACCTAAGTGTAGATATTTTTTCGGTTACTTCTCCGGCCTGTTGAAAGAAAGTTAGGGCTTTACCTGCCGCATTGTAAGCTTTTTCAATGTCTTCATCAGCCTCGTAGAAAATCCAACCCAGCAAGTCTTGTCCTTTCGCTAAATTAAACATATCTTCTTGTGACTCGAAAAGCTGAATACTTTGTTTAACTGCATCGGCTGCTTTTGCATACTCCCCCTGATCAAACAAAACATATCCCTGCAAATACTTCACCTGCCCCACGGCCGAGTCATCCTCCAACTGGTAGGCAATCGGCAATGCCGTCTCCAATCGCGACCAGACACGATCATAGTCGCTCTGCTCCAGCCCCATCTCCGACCAACGGATCAGCGTTTTCACCAACTGCTCTTGGGAGCCGAGCTTCTTAGCGGCCGTTTCTGCCAGCGCATAGATCTCGTTTGCGTCAGCATACCGGCCATACCTGAACCATGACTCATGCAACACATCCGTTAGCTCCAGCAGCTTCTCCCCATCCCCTAACTCAGAAACGCTATGCGCCATCGCCAGCAGGTTGTCCCACTCCGGCTGGAGGGCTTCAAAGTTGAGCGCGTTCGCTTTAGAATAGCCAAGGTAAAAATCGATGAGTCGAGTTAAAACCGACGTGTTGCCTGTGGCTTGGAGCTTTTCGGCTGCAAAATCAGCCAACAGCGGGTGCTGCTTGTACCGATCTTCCCCATCTAGCTGCACCAGCGAACGAGAGACTAAACTGTACAAATCATCTTCAGTATCGAACCGATCAGTGTCACATACCGCCTGTAACGCATCGAATGTAAACGACCGCCCCTCAAACACGCCGATATTGGCGAACAGCGTTTGCAGCTCCGGCGTCAAAAACTCCCAGCTCAGTTCAAACGAAGCACGTACCGCTTTATTGCTGATTTTTAGCCCACGCCGCTGCTGTGAATCTTGCAGCCGCTCCACCATGCGGGACAGGGTCAGGCGCGGCCGGGCTTTGAGCAGCTGGGCCGTGATCTCTACGGCCAGGGGCAAATGCTCCAGCAAATGGCCGATTTGACGGGCCGCTTGTTCTTCCTCCGGTTGGTCAGATAAATCGGGCCGATCCAAAATTTTACCGATCAGCGAGACACTATTCTGCTCCGAGAGCTCTTCCACCGGCACGATGTGTGCCCCCACGGCCGCGGCTGCATCCCGACTGCGAGTGGTGAGCAGTGTGGCACAATTCCCCCCAGGTTGAAGCAGCGGCTTCAGATTCGTCTGCTCAGTCACATTGTCGAGCACAATTAATATCTTTTTCTCAGCCAAGATGCCGCGCACCGCTGTCGCCAAACTCTCCAAATCAGAAATACCGCTAAAGTCATACCCAAACGCCTGGGCCCACACCTCTAAAATATTTTCGGCCGAACTTAGCAGCGCATTTCCCCACAAAATACCGTCTGGAAACTTTTCTTGTAGTTTTCGGGCGGTAGCGGCCGCCAGCGTCGTTTTTCCGATGCCCCCCATCCCGACCAATGCCACTGTCTCTTTGCGCTCTGCGCTCGGTTCATCTCCCGTAAACAGCTGCTCAAGCATCGCTAGGTTAGCCTCACGGCCGACCAAATAGTCGGGCACGGCCGGAGCCTGGTACGGAGTCGCGGGCTCAAACGTGGTGCGGGTTAAGCTGCCCCCCAGCTCATTGTTTTCGATCTGGCGGATCAGATCGAACGTTTCTTGCTGCGGCGATATCCCCATCTCTGTGTCAAGGATCTCTTCAAGCTGCTCAAACTGAGCGATAGCCGCCTCACGTTCGCCGGATAATGCCATCGCCTGCATCAGTTGAAAGTGAGCCATCTCGCGCCACGGCTCGATTGAGAGCTGTTTGAGTGCGCTGGATTTAGCGGCCGCAAAGTCGCTCTTCCCAAGGTGACGTTCAGCCAACTGGCTTAACACATCTAAAGCAATTCGATTGTGCTTGTCTCGCTCATGGCGCAGCCATCCTTCAAAGTCGGGGCTGTCGCACAAAAAGCCAGGGAGCAGTTCACCGCTGTACAAAATACCGGCCGCTTCTAAATCACCTTGCTCCACCGCCTGCATAAAGCGGGTCACGTCAACCTGCACAGCGGCGGCCGGGTTGAGCATGACGGTACGCCGGTCGACCACAAAGAATGAAGTCTCAGCCGTTTTGTCATCAAGCGCCTGGCGCAAATGGTAAATGATCTGGCGTACATTGGTTTTGGCAACACCTTCTGGCTCTTCGGGCCAAAAGAGCGTTGCCAGCCGATCCCGTTCGGCCGGACGGTTCCCTCGCAGCGCCAAGTAGACCAACAGCCCCCGCACATTGGCAGAGCGAAATTTCGTCACGGGGTGGCCGTCACGGATCACTTGAAATGTGCCTAAAAATGTTAGATCGAGGGTGGTCATTTTGGAGATGTTAGATGTTGGATATTAGATGGTAGTGGGTCAGGAACATGGCCGCAAATTAACCAATTGGAGACCTTCAGATAGGGGCTAGGTATTCGTATCGAACCACCGTAATCATGGCAATTGTTTCAGCGAATGTCTCACCCTTACGCCAGATTATCTACCCTCACAAAACACCGTCTACGTTCCATTTCCATTTGTCTACGAGCTGTCTACGGCCGATTGATATTCTTTTCTCAACAGTTGATTGAACACAAACAACTTAACAAACACAAGGGTAAACGAGTTCTTGCAAGTCAGGGCAGTTGATCACCAATAGCTAAACGGTATCAGCAAAAACGTCCTGAGGAATTCCATCTCAAAGCCCTCCTTTTTATCAAAACAGATGAACCGTGTGTGGCCCCAAGGGGCTGGGCGCATTAGGAGACTTTTTAGAGATGAACACCTTGAAAATTAATAAAGCGGTCGCAGCAGTTTGGTTAGCAATTACACTTTTAGTTGGTGGCGGATTGGTCGCACCGGCCGTTGGCTTGGATGTACTTCCACAAACCCACGCTTGTGGAGTAACGGATGGAAGCGGGGGCGGTTGCTAAAATAACCAGTTAAATTTGAAAAAAAGAACTTTTTAAGGTCGATAGAAATGCTGATACTCTATCGACCTTTTTCAATTCACTGTTGTGAGTTGCTGATACTCATTAAACAAAACTTCAAAGTCTCGTTTTGTATCAACATTATCCGTATTAGTACTGAGCCTTTGATAAGTTTTTATAGATTGATAAGCCTCATTAAATTTGGAATATCGAAGACACTCTTTAAGCTTATTGACTTCAACCACCATTTCAAGCCTTCTATCTTTCAAAGATCGGAAGCCCTCTGAGGAAGCTTTGAAATAAATTTCGGCCTGCTGCCATTGATCTTGTCGGCTTAAGCTTGAAGCTAACACAATTTGTGCTTTATAGATTCCTGTGAAATTGTTATTTTGCCGAAACAGCTTTTCTGCTAATCGAGCATACTTTTCGGCTTCAGAATAATTTTGCAAATCATTCATACAAGTAGCCAAATTTAAATAAATACTTGGCATTTCACTCTTTTCATTATTTTGCTCAACTATTTCAAGACTCTGATTAAAATACGAAATAGCCTTAGTTGGCATTTTTTGTTGAACAAACAAAACGCCTAAATTTTTTAAACCCCGAACGGAGCCGCTTTGATCATTTACTAATTTCCATATTTCACAAGCAACCATCAATCTACGTTCAGCCTCCTCCCATCGGCCGACTTGCGTAAACAAATACCCTAAATGGTTGTGTGTATGGGCCTGTCCATGCTGGTAATCTAACCTATCAAAAATATTTAGTGCATGGCAACTTAAAACCTCAGCTCGCCAATAATTTCCCCGATCAATCAAATTAAATCCCAAATTAGAACAGGCCCGCCCTTCCTCAATTTCATTCCCCGTTTTCCGAGCCAGCCGGATCACCTGCCGATAATTCTGAATTAGCTCATCTTGCCGACTGAGCCGCTGCAAAATCCGGCCGCGCAGGTTCATCATCACCAACGCCCCATCTAAATCATCCAGCTTCTGCGCCACACCAATCGCCCGATTCAACGTCTGATGCCAAACTGACCAATGCCCCCAGCGTTCCATGTAAGCGGTTAAAGCTGAAATCAACTCCTTCACCACCGGCCACGACGGCTCAAAGTCCAAGCCGAAACTAATCGCTCTAAGAATCCCCTCTTTTTCAGCGTCTAATGCCTCGACATCAACGGTGACAATATTCCGCTTCGTTTGCCAATGGTCCAGCATTTCACCCAGCCGCTCTTCAAACTGCTCGCTTTCCGGTTCACGGTCAGCCATATCCGGCTGTTGCCAACGAATCACCTCATGCAGCAAAAAGGTCTCGGTCAGTCGATGAATCCGATACCGCTGCGTAATTAATCCACCCCCCGGCTCAATGAGCGATAGCGTGCGCAACGCTTCAATCGCGGGCTGGAGCCGATCGCCGTCCAGCCCTGATGCCACCGCCAGCTGGTCTAGCGTACCATTGGGCACCATCGGCAGGCTCACGAAAAGATGTCGGCCGTCACTGTCTAACATTTGCCACGCTTGCCAATAGATATAGACATACAGGTCGTCGTTCTGCTTCCCTTTGGCTAAGCGTAAGCCATGCAAAATCTGCTCAACCGGCAAAAAGTTTGCTTGCCCAATGGCGAGCTTTAACGCCAGTGGATTGCCTCCAATCGTCCCATAAATCTCTTCAAGAACACCGTTTGGAGCATCTAGCAGTGGCTTGATATCCTGATGCTTCGCTTCGTAACGCAAAAATGCGAGCGCATCTGGCTCAGGCAATTCAGACAGGTTGTGACATAAAACGTCAGTCTCGTTGTGCAGGCTCATCCGGCTGGTGATCAGGAATTTGCTCGGCCGAGATAAAAATCTTAGCAACGGTAAAAGCGCTTCATAATCAGCAATCGTTTCAAGGTTGTCGATCACAATCAGTGATGGCTTTTCACGCAAAATCCCGAGCAGGGCGAGCCGTTTCGCTTCAAAGTTATTGGCCGGATACGGGCCATCGGCCAGCTGTGCCAGCAGTTGATCGAGCAGGCTCTCTGCATCCAACGCTGGTTTGCGTGTCGATTGGATCCCTCGGCCGGTCACATATTCTTCCTGCTTGGCACTCACCCAGCCGATGTCCAAAAATCGGTCCGACTCGATAAAGTGGTGGACCACCTCATTCGCCAACGACGTTTTCCCGATACCACCCAATCCGTCTAGGGAGACAAGCCACGGCCGGTCGGCCGCTTCAAGCGCCTCAACCACCTGGTCACGTTTCTTTTCAATGCCAAACAGCTTTTGATCCGGCAGCGGGTCAAGCCTGCCAAGCACTTTTAAAGGATCAAGTTTCGGACCCGTGCTTTGTATCCCCGACCATGCAAAATCAAGCGATTCACCTTCCCTAATCGCATCAGCCAGTCGTTCCGTTTCCGCACTCGGCTCCACACCCAGTTCTTCATCAAGTTGCTCTCGACAGGCGGTATATTGCACCAGCGCACCGCTTCGATCGCCTGATAAGGCATGGGCCAGCATTAGCTGACGATGCCCCAGCTCGCTCCACGGATCAAAACTAATCTGCCGCTGTGCGTTGGTTTGCGCAGCTGAAAACACCCCTTCTGCTAGCTGTTGCCCAGTAAGATCATGTAACGCTTTGATTCCTCGCTTAAGAACAAATTCTCGCTCTAAACGCAACCACTCTTCAAAATCCAGACTGTCGGCCGTAAAGCCATCTGCCAGATTCCCTTTGAATAAATCAGCAGCTTGGGCCAGATTACCGGCCGCCAACGCCGCATCAAATTGATGCAGATCACACTCATAGATACTGTGTTTATTAAATTGAACCGACTGTCGATTGACTAAGAAATAAGGCTCTTCATTGTCACTAGTAGGAAATATTTTTTTCAGCCGAAAGAGGCTTTGGCGCAGGTTGTTTTTAGCACTCTTTTCCGGCTCATCGGGCCAAAAAAGTGCGGCTAAAACCGATCGACTAATTTGTCGATCAGGCTGAAGGCTTAGATAGAGAAGTAATCCTTGAACATTAGTGGATCTAAAGTGCGTGATTTCTTGCTCATTTAATTTGACCTCGAACGAACCGAGATAGTTTAGAACTAGGCGAGCCATATTTGATTACTTTGGTAGCGAACCTTCAACCACCCTCCCCACACCTGAAAACTTAAACTGAAACACAGCACGCTTTTTGCACTGGCAATCTGCCAACGACAGCGTTTCACTCACCGTGCATAACTCAATCGAATTTGGTTAAGAAACTGTGCCGACTTATTTATTGAATTAAAAGCAACCATAAACGTAAGCTAAAGAGGTTTTTGCATCGCAACTGGATACAAAAAAGCCTGCTATTCACCCGTTTATCTAGCCCATAATGGATGGAATGGTAGCGTTATCGAAGCAGATGTCAAAACAATTCTTTCTAACACAACTCAAGCCTACTTCTTTGTAAGCTGCTTCGATTCAAGCCCCGCCAGCATCCCTAATGCAACTTCGGCCGTCGGCGTGCTCAAAATATTCCCGTTGGCAAACGCCTCCCCATTAAGCGAACCCGGCTGGCGTATGCGCTCGGCCGCCGCTTCGCGATCAAACTCAGTTCGCTTAAATGTGACGTCGTTGTCGATTAGAAGCCAGTGTGCCCCAGCTTCACCAAATGGCATTCCGATGCTGCCCGAATTGACTACGCGAACATCGTTGATCTTTCGATCAAACTGCATATGCGTGTGGCCGCAAATGACAACATCGGCCATCACCCCATCAAAAATCGGTTCAACTTTGGCAGCTGGTGTTTCGCGGGTAAACACATGGGTATTGTTGTGCGGGGTCGCATGGCAAAAAAGAATCTTGCCCAAACTCGGCGATTCAAGCTGAACTGTGGCCGCCCAGCTTCGCACAAACTTCTGCTGCGCCACTGATAATTTGTCTGCAATTTTAGGGGTGAGTGCATCGGCCACTGGTGACAATCCGGCCGGAGGTTCCCCATTTAAATGACGAACCAGCTCAGACTCATGGTTCCCATGAATAAAATGGGTCGCGGTTTTAATCGATTGAAGTTGGGCCAGTGTTTCGGCCGGAAGTGGACCTGCTAGGGCATCCCCGCCCACCACAATCGCATCAACATCTTCTTTTTCTATTTCAGCTAAAACCGCTTCCAATGCGGGCAAATTCCCATGAATATCATATAACGTTGCGATTCTCATTTCTGCATGACCTCGTTTCTAATCTCAGCAAAGCTAGCTCCATGCTTCAACGGCGCACACCACATCTTTTTGCCGCTGCCCGCATGGTGTGACACCCACTGTTTTTTTCCCAGTTTAGCCGATTCTAAAACAATCTGCTCACGCGTGTGCCATGCGGCTAAATAACATTGCCCAAAGCGTTCAACGATTTTTAGCTTTTCAAGGACAACGGCACAGTTTTCTCGCGCCTGCATGCAAGCATGAACCTCATCAGCTGTCACAACAATCCCTTTTGGTAGCCACGATTTATCACGCTCGAAATAAACCTGCATCTCGATATCGGCCGTTAATGCTTGTGTCAACGACTGCCCCGGCTTCGCCAAAATCTTAAAATCTCGCTTTTCGATAGCACTGCGCACGCTATCCCCTTTTGGCAAACGTGATGATTTAACCGAGGCGGTTTTTATCATCTTCGGCCGCCCGCTACTGCGATCTTCAGCCGCAATCCATTCATACGTGCCTGTACCTAGCAAAATGTCCCAACCTGGGTCGGGTCGTTCAAAGTTGTCTAACCGAAACTGATCATAAGACGCGGCCGGTACTCCCACCGAACGCAAATACTCGACCACAGCAACGGTAGCGACCTCCCCCATAATTTTGTCGTCCAAACTTTCTGTAAGCGGCCGACGATTCATATTTTTACGATCA
>JBGCDP010000134.1:0-3894 GCA_045105475.1 Anaerolineae bacterium | reverse complement strand
AGTCGGTTGCGGCGGCACATTTTGCGGCCGACTCGCCCCTTTCTTGATCTGGTTCAGCTGCGTCCAAAACGCACTGATCATGTTTTTACTAACTTGCCCTGCTGCGAGCTTTGCAAAATAGCGGCTTTCGATCCGGCTAGCGGTGTCAAAATCAACCTGACACCCTTCGACCATCGCTGACATGATCGCCACCGGTGCTGGATAGTTCCCCTTCGTTTCTTTGCGCACCATCGCTGGAGCAACCGCCAACATCTGAGCGATGTGTGGATTGGTCGGCCCACCGCCTGGAATCTTGTACCGTTTGGTCGCATCCCACGGCGCTTTTGCTTTCGGGTTTTCTTTGATCCATGCTTTGGCTTGAGCCATCATATCGTCACTGTCTGTAGCGAGTGCATGAATCATCCCATCGGCCAACGCTTGTTTCGGGGTGTATTTTTTGTTTTGGGTCAGCCACTCCAACCCTTTTTGCATTCCGGTTAAGCGAGGGGTGCGGGCCACACCACCGCCGCCAGGGAGTAAACCCAAACCGACTTCAGGGAAGCCAAACTTGATTTTGTCATTGTCGAGCGAAATCCGGTAGTGGGTTGCTAACGCAACTTCCATGCCGCCGCCTAAAGCTGTGCCGTTGAGGGCCGCTACAACCGGCTTCCCCATCATTTCCATTTTACGTAAATACAACTTGAGCGTTTCGCTAAAGCCGAAAACCTCTTCGGCGTCGGTGCTGGTAAATGACGAGTCGATGTCAGCCCCTGCAATCCAAATTTTCGGTTTGCCAGAGATGAGGATCACGCCTGATACATTGGTATCAGTTGCCGCTTTTTCAATCGCCGGGACGTATGCATCGTAAAAAACTTGGTTCAGCACATTGGCCGAACGGTTTGGCATGTCGATGGTCAGGGTGACGATGCCGTCGGAATCTTGTTCGTAGTTAATAGCCATCTTTATTAAACGAGCTCCACAATGGTCGCGATTCCCATGCCGCCACCTACACATAATGTCACCAAACCGGTTTCGCTATCGGTCCGTTCTAATTCATCGATTAGCGTTCCCAAGAGCATTGCTCCTGTTGCACCCAACGGATGCCCCATTGCGATTGCGCCGCCGTTGATGTTGACGTTTTCGGCCGACTCAATGCCGAGGTCACGCATGAAGCGCATCACAACAGAGGCAAATGCTTCGTTGACTTCGAACAGATCGATATCGTCAGGATTCATCCCTGCCAATTTCAATGCTTTTTTAGCAGCAGGCCCTGGGCCGGTGAGCATAATGGTCGGATCTGTACCGACGAGTGCGGCCGATACAATGCGAGCACGAGGTTTGAGGCCTAGAGCTTTCCCTTTCTCTCCGCTACCAACGAGAACCAATGCAGCCCCATCGACGATACCGGATGAGTTTCCGGCGGTGTGGATGTGATTGATTTTTTCAACCTGCGGATATTTTTGTTGCGCGACAAAGTCGAACCCTAAACCGCCTGGCATTTCGAAGGCGGGATTCAGGTTGCCAAGTCCTTCGAGGGTTGTACTCGGCCGGATGTAGCTATCTTTTTCAAGGATCGTGATCCCGTTCATGTCTTTGACCGGCACAACGGAACGATCGAATTTGCCGCTGTCACGTGCGGCCGTGGCCCGTTGCTGACTGCGTAACGCAAATTTGTCGATGTCGTCACGGGTGAACCCTTCGAGGGTGGCGATCAGGTCAGCCCCGATTCCCTGAGGAACGAAATAGGTGTCGTAGTTGGTTGCTGGATCAAGCGCCCAAGCACCCCCATCTGACCCCATCGGGACTCGGCTCATGCTTTCAACACCCCCTGCTACGACTAAATCTTCCCAGCCTGACCGGACTTTCATCGCCGCCATGTTGACCGATTCGAGGCCAGAGGCACAAAAACGGTTAAGCTGAACACCCGGTACGTCGATGTCCCAGCCCGCTTTTTGAGCGGCCGATTTTGAAATAACTGACCCTTGATCACCGATGGGTGACACAACGCCCAAAACGACATCTTCGACTTGTGAGGTGTCTAAGTCGGTGCGGGCTACTAGTTCATCCATCAAGGTTACGACTAAATCGATCGGTTTAACCTCATGGAGTTCTCCGCTTGCCTTGCCTTTTGAGCGTGGGGTGCGAATCGCTTCGTATACAAATGCATCTTGTGCTGGCATTTTTAATTTCTCCTAACTCGTAGAGCCCTAGCTTGCTAGGTTCTCATTTATGCAGCATTAAGCTGTCGCGCTACATTTATTTTTTAAATTCCGGTTTTCTTTTTTGCATGTAAGCTGTCATCGCTTCTGTTAAATCTTCACTGAGCAACATTCCCGCATTCCAAGTGGCCACTTGGCGCAGTCCATCGGCTACAGAATTGTCCCGTGTAAATTTAATCGTTTCTTTTGCGCCTCGTACCGTCAGAGGTGATTTTGCAGCGATGGTTTGCGCAATCTCCATCACCCCAACCAGCATCTCATCTTTGTCTTCATACACGTTGTTGAGCAATCCCATCTCTTTGGCTTCGGCCGCGTAAAAGCGACGGCCGGTGTAAGTTAGCTCGCGTACAATCCCATCTGGAATGAGCTTGGGTAGCCGTTGCAAAGTCCCGATATCAGCCACAATCCCTAAGTCGATTTCAGCAATTGCAAAGAAAGCATCTTTTGTCGAATAACGCATATCAAACGCGGTAATCATATCGAGTGCACCCCCCACACATGCCCCATGGATCGCACCCAAAACCGGTTTGCGGCAAACTTCGGCCGCACTCACTTGGCTCTGGAATTCGACGATGCCATGATACAGTTTTTCACGGGCGTGGCCGGGGCTTTCATCGGCCGCTTTAGCGGGACCTTCCATCAAAAAGTGTAGATCCGCCCCAGCACAGAACGCTCTGCCTTCACCACTCACGACAATGACGCGGACCTCTTCCATTTTGTCGAGCGTCTCGAAAACCTGTTTGAGTTCTTGCCAACCGATGCCGTCTAGCGCATTCATTTTATCCGGCCGGTTGATGCGTACGTGCGCAACATGATCATCTACTGAGACTAAAAATCGTTCAAATTCCATTGGTTACTCCGTAACTATCCCATCTGCATCAGCATGCCCATCACCCCGCCACCAGGCAGGTTTTGGCCGCCGTCGCTCACTAGCACAGTGCCGGTGATGTTGCGGGCCATGGGGCTGGCTAAAAATACGGCCGCTTGGCCGATGTCGTCTTTGGTGCCATAACGACCCAAAGGGATCGTCGCTTTAAATTTCTCATCCATCCCCGCAACGCTTAACCGTCTCATTCCTTCGGTGTCAGCGATGGGGCCAGGGGCAATCGAATTGCAGCGGATGCCATATTGTCCCCATTCCATCGCCATATTTTGCATCATGTTGTCGATACCGGCTTTGGCGGCACCAGCATGCACCTGCATATGGTAGGGGGTAAATGCTTGCCCGGCCGAAATGAAGAGAATGCTCCCCTGCGTGTGTTTGAGCTGTTCAAAGGCTGCTTTGCAGGAGTTGAAACTGCCGATCAGGTCGATGTCGATGACCGCTTTGAATCCGTTCGCACTCAGATTTTCGGCTGGAGACAAGAAGTTCCCGGCCGCACCACACACGAGTACATCGATTGCTCCTAATACGTTCTGGGTATTGGCGAGAGCCTGAGCCATTGCGTCGTAGTCCCGCACGTCGCATGCTTCAGCGTACAGGCCGGTGCCAAATTGCTCCAGCTCAGTTAGGGCTTTATCAAGCGTGGCTTGGGTCCGGCCGCAAATGGCGATGTTCGCACCGACGGCCGCATAGTTTTTCGCCATCCCGAGGGTGATGTCGCCACCACCGCCGGTGATAAAGACAGTTTTGTCTTTGAGTAAATTGGGAGAGAAGTAGTTTGTTATTTCCATAGTTTAGAACGTATCGATGATA
>JBGCDP010000133.1:0-15680 GCA_045105475.1 Anaerolineae bacterium | reverse complement strand
CGTTTGGACATGGGGACATTTACACCTATGAAAACGACACAGGGCCGGATGATGCTAATCATGCTGAAAATGGGGTGTGGATTTACTCACCTCCGGCCGATAGTGAGCCATTATCAGGCCAAAAACTGGCCAACATTCAGCTGATGGATTTTGCACCGACGGTGCTTGACCTGATGGGCATTGACATTCCGGCCGATATGCAGGGGAGCATCATTGAAAAGTAGGGGCGGAAGGGGTCGGAACCAACTTGGCTTCGAAGAGAGAAAATACTTCCCGATCCCTTCCGCCCCTACCCAAGAATGTTCAATCCGAAGGATAGAAAATTATGGCTCAAGTTGATGGCGGAACAAAAGGACCTAGAATTTCTCGTTTTGGTATTGCGATTATCGTGATGATTGTGCTAATGCTGGCTCTTATGGGGTGGGGATTGGCGAATAACAGCACGATCCGGCCGCAGGTTGGGGAGCAGGTTCCTGATCTCGAGATGATCTTTTTTGACGAGTATCATCCGGCCGATGCACCCATGACGGACCACGGTGACACCCATCTGGCCGACTATCAAGGGCAAGTCGTGGTGCTTAATTTTTGGGCATCTTGGTGTCTGCCATGCCGGACCGAAACACCAGAGCTCCAAGCGTTTCAAGAGCAGTGGATTGATGATGTAGCCGTCATCGGGATCACATATACTGACATCGATGAAAATTCACTCGCTTTCTTGAAAGAGTTCGGGGTGACCTATGCCAATGCGCCAGATATAGGCGGCCGACTGTCGAATACCTACAAAATAAGCGGGGTGCCAGAAACGTTTGTGATTGCACCTGATGGAACGTTGGCTGCCTTTTTTAGTGGCCCGGTAACAGGGGAGCAGCTTTCGGCCGTGGTTGAGAGCTTGACTGAATAGAGTTAGCAAATGGCAAAGGACAAATACCGCAACGTGTGGCGCTTATAGCTTCCGACCCTGCTGGTGATTTGTCCCCTGCCCTTTGCCTATTAGAACGCTGACGCCTACCAATCGAGTTGCCAAACTTCCGTTACTTTTTCTTGTTCTGGTAAAGAGAATGAATCGCTATATCTCAGCCTGACCGCCTTCGAGTCGTTGTTATAGACAACCCAGCGAAACATTCCATCCCCTAAATTCTCAGGAGCCACCCACCAGATCACCTGCCCATTGTGAATATTGCCGCGCCAGCCGTCTACTTCGTACCAAATGCCGTCGCCAGCCAGCCATTCAATGGTGACCCAGTCGTCAGCATCACCAGAGCTAGTTTGGAGCACAATGAGGCTGCCACGATCATTGGTTGACGCTGAAACGGGTACCGGCGTGCCGGTTTCAATCGGGTCATCAACGGGGGGTACAGTCGCCAGTGCGGCCGTCGTTGGGGTAGGGATCGGCGGCCGGTCGGGCAAGTCGTTGGCCTCTCCCGGTAATAAAGACAAAATTGCGCCTAAGATCGACACAAAAGCTGTCCCTAGAACATGATGAAATTGGTTGGTTAAAAAGCTTCGCATAAGACCTCAAAAGGGTTGCAAATAGAAAGTTGCAGGTTGAATTGATATTGAAAAATTCAACCTGCAACCTGCAACATAGTGTTAGTTGTTGATAATAGAGCTAATGTTGTTATAGGGTTCGTTATTAATTTCGTGCCCTTCTAGCACACCGCCCTCATTTGAGCCTAGAGCCGCAGAGTCTACCTGTACATAGACCGTTGCTCCTGATGGGATTGTTGTCACTGTGGTTGTCACGATGCTGTTGCTCGTCAGTGTTAGGGTTAATGCTTCGTTGGGTGCTAAAGGCAGCAAACTATCGGCCGCTTTAATCCCCCAAGTCATTCCATCGCTTTGCAAGGTGTCGATTGTGTCATTGACCTGGGTTGGCACCGTTGGTGGGTTCACATAGAGGTCAACCCAGAAGTCTGAGGTGACGGCCGCGTCTCCGATATTACGAATGACTATGGTAGGGGCGCCATTTGTGATTGATATTGAATCGACAACGAGATCGGGTGCTGTAGGGAGTGGGGCCATAATCATCGGTAGATAAATGTCAGTAGCGATTAATGAGCCATCATCATTTTCTATCGTGCCTTCGATTGAGTTTTCACCCAGCACCGCACCGCCGACTACGTTCGACAATGTGATTGTGAAGTTCTCATCCTGTTCGGCCATTGTGTCAGCTTGAACCGGAATTGTGAGCGTTTGTACGTTAACACCCACGGCAAAGGTGACTGTCCCTGCAGGAAAGCGGTTGTCGTCAAAATCAAAATTGTCTGCCCGATTGACCCCACTGCCGTTGACCGCATAATCGACGGTCACGATTTGGCTGTATGTTCCAATCAGATCAACTGTGAAATCGAACGATGTTGTGCCGCTATTGCCTTCAGGCTGTGACTGTTCGCTTGGTGTAGCTGAGATACGAATCCCGTCATCATCGTTGAGGATGGTTGCAACCGCTGTGGCGACTGATATTTCTTCACCCCCGGTCGGGTTGCTCAATGTGACGATAAACGTCTCATCTGCCTCAGGTTGTGTGTCGCCTTCGACTCCAACTGAAATCGTGATTTCTTGATCAACTTGGCCTGCTTGGAATGGCAATACACCGGAGTCGAAGAAGCTACCAAAGTCATTGGCATCGGCCGGATTTGTGCCTGTGCCGCTTACCGCATAGCTAATCGATGAGTTGGATGCCGCTAATCCGTTCCGTTTAACGGTAAAGGCAAACGTTGTTAAGCCGCTATCCCCTTCAGCTTGAGACGTAGTCACAGTCGAAATCGCATAGCCGCTGTCATCATTCTGAATAACGCCTGAAACACGATTTGTTTGAAGGGTCGCTCCTGTTGGATTGCTTAATTCAACATCAAAAGATTCGTTCGGTTCAACTGAATTATCTCCATTGATGTTAATGGTTAGGGTTGTCGTCATTTGCCCATCGGCCAGCATCACTGTGCCGGTTGGGACAACGCCCCCGCTAAAGTCGTCGGCCGTTGCATTGTTAAGAATAACGGCGTAGTCAGCTGTGACGCTTCCCGTCGCAAGCCCCGTCCGGGAGATAAGGAATGTAAATGGTGTGTCACCACTATCCCCTTCATCTTTTATGGCTGAATCAACTGAAATTGAGATCGAGCGATCGTCATTTTCGATGGTGCTTGTCACGGTGTCGGTTGCTAGTGCATAGCCACCGGTCATATTCGATAAGGTGACGGCAAATGTTTCATCTGCTTCTGTTGTGTCATCACCGCTGACAGCCACTTCAAGCTGTTTGGTCGCTTCGCCAATGCCGAAGCTCACACTGCCTGATGGGAACGTGCCGCCAAAGTCTGTTGTATTGGCCGGATCAGCTCCGGTGCCTGAAACATCATAATCAACCGTAACGGTCATCAAAGCGGCGGCCGACAGTTCAACCGAATAGGTGTAGGTGACGGTGTCACTGTTCCCTTCGGCCTGGCTCAACCCATCTGGAGAAATGCTCACAGTCCCATCATCGTTTTCGATGGTTCCATTTGCATCTCCTGTCAAAATATTTGCATTGTTTGTGGGAGCTGAGAGCGTTACCGTAAATGGTTCATCGGCTTCAACCGTAGTGTCGGCCGCAACGCTAATCGTGATCGTTTTGCTTGTTTCTGTTGAAGCAAAGCTTATGGTTCCGGAAGGGAGTGGGCCGCCAAAGTCAGATCCCGTTGCAAAGTGTGTACCGCTTCCCACAGCCACAGCATAATCTACATCGTTGGCACCGCTTACGTTACCGCTGCGGATCACATTAAAAGTGAAATCGGTTGTACCGCTATCACCTTCTGCTTTCACCGCATCATCGGCGGTAATCGCCAACCCGGTATCATCATTTTGGATCGTACCATTTGCGGTAGCGATTCCGATAACCAGTGGGCCGGTTGCGTTACTTAGATCAACACTAAATCCTTCATCGGCCTCAAAGGTAGTATCACCACTGACATCGATGGTCACTGTTTGGGTGATATCTGCGCTACCGGGGGTAAAAGTGAGCGTGTTCGTAGCAAATAGGCCGCCAAAGTCAGCGGCATCTGCAGCATCTGCGCCACTACCTGATACGGAATACTCTACTGTTTCTGTTGTGGTAAATGTTCCAGAGCGAACCACATCAAAGGTAAATTGAGTGTTGCCACTATCCCCTTCAGCTTTAACAGCATCTAGTGGATAGATATGGATATTGCCATCATCATTTTGAATGACGCCATTGGCTACAGCAGTCCCGATCTCACCACCGGCCGTTGGATTGCTTAAGGTGACCGAGAAACTTTCATTGAACTCGACATCTGTATCGGTCTGGACATCAAGGATAAAACTGTCGCTTGCATCATTTGATGCCAACGTGTGGCTACCCGTTAACGGAGTGACAAAGTCTGTCCCGTCGACGTCACCAGAAACGGTATAGGTCACGGTAACCGCTGTTGCAAGGGCATCGGTTGTACGAGTGATAACAAAGGCGAACGGGGTGGTTCCCGTATCCCCCTCAAGCTTGTCGGCCGAAATTGCCTTAATATGGATTTGGCTGTCATCATTGACAATTGAACCAGTTGCAGCGGCCGTGCCTAGTATGGATTCTGAGGTTGGATTAGACAGTGTGACCGTAAAGTCTTCATCTGGCTCATATTCGCTGTCTCCCGATACATTGATGACTAAGTCTTCTTGCGCGTTTCCGGCCGTGACTGTAATTGTGCCCGATGCTAATGCACCACCAAAATCGGCCGCATCTGCCGTTCCACCGCTAACGGTATAGTCAACGGAAACTTCTGTGTCTACATTCCCCGCTCGGTTCACAATAAATGTAAACGTCGAGTTGCCTGTGTCACCTTCAACTTTTGAAGCTGGCGCCGTGATTGAAACTTCACAGTTTTCATTGGTATATATTTTGCTGACAGCCACATTTCCATCGCTTAAACCGGTCAAAAGTAGATCAACATCACCATCGTTGTCTACGTCACCAAAGCTGATACTGCCTTGACTGACACTTTCCAAGTTTTGTTCCGCTTGGGTATTTGGGCTGAAGGTTCCTGCCCCATCGTTTGAATAAACGGCAGTTAGAGGGCCAAAGGTATCTCGGCCGATGACGACAAGGTCTAAATCGCCGTCATTATCGATATCGCCGAACGCCATATCACTCTGCTGCACGCCTACAAAAGCATTGGTACTGTCAGTAAAGGCACCACCATCATTTTCAAAGATTTTAGTTTCAGGGCCAAGTGAGCCAAAACCGGACATCGCCAGATCTAGATCACCATCACCGTCGGTATCGGCCCAAGCGGCTGAGCCGCTGGTCACA
The DNA here is from genome assembly GCA_045105475.1 of Anaerolineae bacterium. Lineage (GTDB taxonomy): Bacteria > Chloroflexota > Anaerolineae > Promineifilales > Promineifilaceae > WTJY01. Next base: position 10,390 of record JBGCDP010000133.1, on the reverse strand, counting down.
TTCGGTAAGCTCACGCCGCTATCGACAAATGTTCCGGCATCGTTCCTGAATAGTTTGGTTGTGGCTCCTTCAGTTGATTGGCCACTGATAAATAGGTCGAGGTCGCCGTCATCATCATAATCGCCCCATGCGGCGGCACTGTCTCGCACACTTGGCAAAGCGTCATCGGCCGCGCCAACCTCGACAAACACCCCTGCATCATTTCGGTAGATTTTTGAAATAGCACTGTCTGTTTGGCCGCTCAAAAGGAGGTCTAGATCACCATCATTGTCGTAATCACCCCACGTGGCTGCACTTAAGGAAATACCGGGCAGATTAACCGCGGCACCTGCATCATCCACCATGGAGCCGCTGTTATTGCGCCCAAGCTGAATCGAACGGGTAAATCCACTCGCTAATCCCGCCAGTAAAATATCAGGGTGGCCATCATTGTTGTAATCACCAACTGCCAGTGACCCATCTTGCACAGCGATTAGCGCATCATCGGCCGTCCCTCCGTCTACAAATGCGCCAGATCCATCATTTAAGGAAATTTGTGTCGCTAATCCGGAGCCTGTTTGCCCTGTTACGACAACGTCAAGATCATAGTCCCCATCAACATCGATCCATTCGCCTCCGCCCATAGCGACGTTTGTCAAGGTTTCTCCACTATCTTCAAATGTGTAGAAACAGCGGTCAGCCACACGGCCGGTTGTAAATCCCCACTGTTTTGTTGGGTTTAGCGGCCCGTCAGTGTTGGTGATGCCTGCTGTGGCGATGACTTGAACATGATCACCCACTTTAAAATCGGCGCTAGGTGATAAGCTTATCTGATTGGTGTTGGCGCTGAGTGTGCCGGTAACGAGCCCGTAAAATGGGCTGTGCACGGCAAAGGTGGTGTATGTAACGCTGGCTGGGTCAGGATCAGCAGTAAAAGTAGCTGTGATGTTGGCCGATACAGAGACGGCCGTGTCATTGAGGGCCGGCCCGAAATCTGCAACGGTAGGCGCTGCGTTTGGACTGGCCAGCGTGGCTGGAATCGTGAGGGCTAACGTGAATAGTGTCACGATGCCAAGAGGGAGAGACCAAAAAAATGCACGTTTTGCGTTTGACGCGATCTGTTTGTTGAGCATAAAACCTTTTTAGAGAGTAGGGCCAATGTGAGAGAGTCATTTGTGTGGTATTGACTGTTTCTCAAGATGGCTGTGAGGTGATTTAAGAACGTCACACGAATTGACCGTCGTTGTAAATCACCTAGGTAAACTAGCTTTTATCAGTCTGCGATTAAGAATGTTTTAGCGACTTTGGGATGGTAGGGGGATGAGCTAAATCGGCGCAGAGGATATTTAATTGACCAAGTTGTTGTGTGATTTAAACGTGAAAGTGCGGTAGACCCTATAGGAAATCTGTGGGGGAAAAGCTTAAAACGTTGGGACATTAGGGCGAGCGCCCATAATATTTTTTAATCCGGCCGAGATGCTATATGCTTCCGGCTAAAGCTTTGAGCTTGAAAATTCTTATTCAGGATTAAATGTAAGCGGACCCCTCAAAAAAATGGAAAAATACAGATCGCAAGCAACCGATGTCAATACACCCTACGGCCTTTTCATGATTTTTCTTAATCTCGTAGCGGTGGTGGTTGCTCTGTTTTCATTTAGCTTTGGCGGGTTAAGCGACGGCACACGTGATTTTTTGATCCGCATCGATGTGGTTTTAAGCATTATTTTACTTGTTGATTTTGCCCAACGTTTGTCAAAGGTCCCGATGTCAGAGTTCCGCCAATTTCTGGTGCCATGGGGATTTATAGACTTTTTAGGGTGCTTGCCTGCGATGCCTCTTTTTCGTATCTTTCGGCTGATCCGGATCGGCCGGTTGGTACAAGCGGTACGGCAGGTAGGGTTCAAGCAGCTGATCAAAAATTTGCGGGAGCAGTTGGCGGCTAGCTCGCTGTGGGGCGTTGTTGCCCTAACGATTCCGACGATTTTCGTGTCGGGCTGGTGGATTTTTACGATGGAGACAGAGAATTGTCTTGATCCAGCAGTCAATGCCAACATTTGTACGTTAGGCGATGGGGTTTGGTGGGCGTTTGTCACGGTAACGACTGTCGGTTATGGAGACTATTACCCTGTTTCAAACGGCGGCCGGGTTTTGGCCGGAGTCCTCATGACAATCGGGGTGGGGCTGTTTGGTATTCTGACCAGCTATCTCGCCACTATTTTTATTCGTCAAGAAGAAGAGCAGCTTGAAACGGATTTGTCGGCCGAATTAAGCGAAGTAAAGCAAGAGCTCTCTGAAATTAAAATGATGCTGCGCGAATTGCAGTCTGAAAAAACCACTAAATAGTTGAAGCACTTTTGGGTCAGCGGCTATTAGTTGTAAGTAATTGGTCTAAAACCAGAATGGATTATTTATCTTCCAGAATTATTTTTAGCGGTCTCAGGCTGAATCGTGCGGACAGCCAGCCTTTGCATCGGCAGATTTACGAATATTTGCGCGGCCGAATATTGCAGGGGCAAATCCGGCCGGGGAGCCGTCTGCCCGCCACCCGGGCTTTGGCCAGCGATCTGGGCGTATCGCGCAATACGGTGATGAACGCCTACCGACAGCTGATGGACGAAGGGTATCTAGAAGCTTTTGCTGGGTCAGACACACGGGTGACCCACACCCTGCCAGAGAAGCTGCTGTCAGTAGAACCGTCGTATGAGCCGCCTGTTCAAGTGTGGGCAGATGGTGCTGCCGCTGATGACATTATTAAGGCACCTCCACAGCTGTCAGAGACTGGCAAAACGATTATGAGCCTGCAATATCCATATTGGGATCGGTCAGGCGTTCGGCCGTTTTCGTCTGCGCAGCCTGGCGTTGATCAATTCCCTAAGCGCGTTTGGGAGAAAGTGATGTTGTCTGCCTGGCGTAATCTTGATCCGATTGATCTAAGCTATCCATCATCTTTAGGATACGATCCACTGCGTGAAACGCTGGCCGCCTATTTGCAGGAGACACGGGGTGTTCGCTGTGACCCTGACCAAGTCATTATCACCAACGGTGCCCAGCAGGCGGTCTATACAACCGCGACCCTTTTACTGAATAAAGGGGATCAAGTGTGGGTCGAAAACCCAAGCTACAACGGGATTAAAATTGTTTTACGCCAAATTCAGGCTGAGATTATTCCGGTCAGGGTAGACGAAAATGGACTTGTTTTTGAAGAAGGTTTTGCAAAAGCACCACATGCTCGAATGGTTTGTATCAGTCCATCGCACCAATATCCGCTGGGTGTGACCATGGACCTGACTCGCCGGTTGGAGCTGTTGAGCTGGGCGGAAGAAAACGATGCATGGATTGTTGAGGATGACTACGATAGTGAATATCGCTACCGGGGTTACCCGCTTGAAGCGTTGCAGGGGTTAGACAAATCCGGCCGGGTAATTTATGTCGGCACGTTTAGCAAAGTTATCTACCCCGCGATGCGGTTGGGCTATATGGTGGTGCCTAAAGCCTTGGTCGAACCCTTTCGTTTGGCCCGAGCCTATGCAGATCGAGGTAGCCGCTTGTTAGATCAGGTCGCAATGAACTTGTTTATTCAAGAGGGGCATATGGGGCGTCATATCCGCAAAATGCGTACTTTGTATGCTGCACGGCAGGCGGTGCTGATCGATATGGCCAATCGTTTTTTGAAAGGGCAGTTGATCATCGAGCCGAATGATGCTGGGCTGCATCTGGTTGGATGGCTTCCGTACGGGGTGGATGATCGTGCGGTGTCGGCCCATTTGCTTGAAGATGGGATTTATGCGCCACCGATAAGCTATTTCGCCATAGAGCCGTTGGATCGTGGGGGGTTGGTGATGGGGTATGCGGCGATAAAAGAAAATGACATTATTTCGGCCGTGAAGCAGATGGCAGACAGTTTGGAAAAATGGAAACGGGTGAAGGGTAGACGCTAGACAGCTAGGGACGAGAGGCTAAAAATGAAAGTTTTATTTATCGGCGGAACCGGGGTCATTAGCTCAGCCTGTGCAGAGCTGGCGATTCAGCAAGGGATAGACCTGTATCTATTAAATAGAGGGCAAACGAGTGATCGACCGATTCCGACTGCGGCCAAAACCCTGATCGGTGATATTCGTGACATAGAATCAGCCACGGCCGCATTGGCTGGACACGAGTTTGACGTGGTGGTTGAGTTCATCGCTTTTGTGCCCGAGCATATAGAAACGGACCTTAAACTATTTGGTGGCAAAGTAAGGCAGTACATTTTTATTAGTAGTGCGTCAGCCTATCAGACCCCACCCCAAAAGCTGCCGATTACAGAGGAAACACCGCTGGAGAATCGGTATTGGCAATATTCGCGCAGTAAAATCGCTTGTGAAGATCGGCTGATGCAGGCGCATCGTGAAGATGGGTTTCCGGTGACGATCGTCCGGCCGTCACATACGTATGATCAGACAAAAGTGCCGCTGATCGGCCGGTACACGACGTTGGACCGGATGATGAAAGGGCAACAGGTGCTGTTACATGGGGACGGCAGCTCTCTGTGGACACTGACCCATCATCGAGATTTTGCCCAAGGATTTGTCGGGTTGTTGGGAAATGAGCAGGCGATTGGGGAGGCGGTTCACATCACGTCAGACGAGTGGCTAACGTGGAACCAAATCTATGAGACGTTAGCAGAAGCGGCCGGTGTACGGCCGAAAATCGTCTATTTATCATCACGCCTAATCCATGCGTATGACCATGAAGTGGGGGCGACTTTGTTGGGTGACAAAGCGAACAATATGCTTTTAGACAATAGCAAAATTAAGCGACTAGTGCCTGGCTTTGAAGCGACTGTACCGTTTGCAGAAGGGGCGAAGGAAATTGTGGCATGGTACAAGGCTGACCCCAGCCGGCAGGTTGTTGAGAAGTCTTGGAATCAGCTTTTTGACCAGATGGTTAAGAAGGTTCAGCTCATTATGCCGATTGAATAAAATTCTGTTGTCAGCCGTTGATCATAGAATTTAGCTCTTAGTTTTCTAATAAGTTCAAACCTAACTTCTCCGCTGTGAACGCGATCGAAGTAGACGGGAAATTGTTTTTCGCTGGATAAGTTAGGGTAAACGTTTGGCCCGCCTGCTGCCACGTCACCGTGTTGTACACAATCCAATCGATCGGATTGCGCCGATCAACCCATTCATATTGGTAGCCTCTGCCTATTATTTCACCAATTTCTACTTCTTTGTCTTCGTAGGTATTAATTTCATCTACCTGTTCTAACGGCTGATAGATGATCTGCATTGGTGGATCGATTGAGCGATTTTCGGCCGATGTTTGGCTCAGCATCCACAGGTCTTCTCGTGCGCCTGTTTTTTGCATAAACGCGAGTTCAAAAATCGCTTCACCCGACTCGGTAGTGTGGACGGCCGCGCCTAAGAATGCCCAGCTATTAGGCATTTGGCTTGGTAGATAAAGATCATCGTCCCATTGTTCTTGGGCTTGCAAAACGGTCAACGTATAGCCGGGCAGTTCTGAACGGGTTGGCTGGGTAATCGAAGCTGTTAGTAAATCAACATACTGATAGTTCGGCCGCAAAGTGGGGGTTGGGAGCGGCGTCTGAGTTGGTTCAACCTCAAAGTTAACGGACGGTTCGATCTGAGGCTCTGTGTTAAAGGTCCACAAATAGAGTAAGCCAAACAAGCCTACAACCGTGGCCATGGCCCAAGCCATCTGCTGAAATCGCATCCCAAAACGCATCTGGCCCGATTGCTTAGCGACTTCTTTGTTGATGTCGGCCGCTATCTTTGCCAGATCAGCCTGTGACCATGATCGATTTTGGCCGGTTGCTTGATAGTTTGTCCGTAGATAATGTTCAGAAGCCACAGTGCCTTCATCTGCCGCGAGCAGCTGATCTAGCTCACCGGTTTCCGCATCGGTTAGCGGCCGTTTTTTGGCTAAACGGAGCAAGTCGTCCAGCCGTTGTTGGTCTAATCGACGAGAGTGATCATTGCTCATAGCACACCTCCATGTGGTGATGGGAGCAGCAAAACCATCTCAGCGTCAAGCTCTAATATGCGAGCCAGCTGTTTTTGCCCATTGTGTAAACGAGAGTGAACCGTCCCCTCTTTTATTTCGAGCAGCTCTGCAATTTCTCGAATCGATAAGTTGTGCCCATACCGGAGCAAAATCGGTAGCCGATGTTTTTCGTTTAATGCTTCAACCGCTACCCAAAGCTGTTGGGCCACCTCATGCGTCGAAGTGATATCTTCTGGCATGCGATTGGCCATCTGCCCCGGCTGACCCTTGCCCCAGAACTGCCACCACCGGTCGCGCACTTTGCGGCGGCGCAATAAATCTCTGGCTTTGTTGACCGCGATTTTCGACAGCCACGCTTTGTAGTTGACCGAGCTGGTTTGATTATCGATGGCCAACATCGCTGAAATAAATGTTTCTTGTGCGATATCTTCCGCTTCTCCGGCATCGTGAACGATAGACTGAACCAGCCGTACAATGTAGGGGTAATATTGCTGCACCAGCTGCTCAGTCCGTTGGTCTACAGACTGATTCGTTTGAATGACAGGTGCGTTTGGGTCTAGCGATGGGCTTTTTTTCGGCCGGTTCATCTAAGCATAATACCTAAAACGTGTGAATCAGTTTCCAAAGGCTGCACTTAAAAACGCTGCGATCTCGTCGTGATTTTGGCTTTCTGCATGGTCTAAAGCATTGTTTCCGTTGGTATTTTCGACTTGAGCGATTGCGCCCAGTTCAACCAGTTTTTCGACAACGTTTAGTTTTCCATTCCAAGCGGATACATTGACTGCTGTGTCACCCCAATCATCAACCGCTTCAATATTTGAGCCGTTTGCGAGCAGCAGTTCAACCATCTCAACGTTTCCTTCAAATGCAGCGACAAGCAGTGGGGTAAACCCGAACTGGGTGCGCCGAGCTTCTAAATCGATCAGATTTTCAGCTAAAAGAATTTCGGCGATATCTGTTGCGTTCTCAAAGGCTGCGTGATGTAGCAGGGTGTTGTTGCGTGTGTCGATGTGGCTTAGATCTGCTCCAGCTTCTTGCAGAAGGATAAAGGTTTCAAGGTTGTTGCGCACGGTTGCGATCACAATGGGTGTAAACCCGACCGCTTTGTTGACTGTATTGACGTCAGCCCCGGCCGCCAATAGCTCATTGATCTGTTCGACATCATCTTTTTGGGTTGCCTTGATGAGCGCCTTATCGAGCTCTTCTTGGCTCATCGCTAACGTTTCGGCTGAGATATCTGGCGTTCCTTCAGCATTCGTTTCCTCACTTGTTTCTGGGCTCGATTCATCGATGAGTGTCAGCAAAAATGTTTCGACTTCCGGCTGGTTTTGAGAGCGGGCGTAATCCAACGCGTTTTGCCCCCCTTGATTCTTAACATCGACTTGGGCACCCAGCTCAAGCAGCTTTTCGATGACCGCCAATCGGCCGTCCCATGCGGCCACATTCACAGGGGTATCGCCCCAATCATCTTTTGCTTCGATATCAGCCCCGTTTGCAATCAATAGCTCAACCATTTCAACATTCCCTTGGAACGCTGCGACTAACAAAGGGGTAAAGCCGAATTTTGAACGCCGTGCTTCTAGATCGATCACGTTTTCAGTTAAAAGGATCTCGGCGATATTTGTCCCATTTTCAAAGGCGGCATGGTGCAATAAGGTGTTGTTACGTTTATCGATATGGCTTAAATCAGCACCAGCTTCTTTTAACAGTTCAAAGGTTTTGAGATTGTTGCGTACGGTTGCAATGGTGATGGGGGTAAACTCTGACGCTTTGTCGATGGTGTTTACGTCAGCCCCGGCCGCAAGTAGATCGGTGATTTTGACGACATCATCCTTTTGAGCCGCCTTAATTAGGGCTTTCCCTAATTCTTCTGCACTCATCGCCTCATATTCGGCCGCCACTGTTGGGGGTGCATTTGTAGGTGTTGGTTCGGCCGTGGGCGGTGGAGCCTGTGTGTTAGCTGGTGCAGGCGAATCGACTGCGGCCGATTGTGGTGATGAGCAGCCAATCAGCCATATGCCTGTGATTACCAGCACAAAGCTCAAATAATATTTTCTTGTCATTGATCCTCCAATTAAAATTCAAGTCTGAATCGTATGCATAGTACGCACAGCAAAAAAAAACCTTCAAAATTGGTTAGAGATCAGGTGAATTCAACCGATTCTTTATAAAAAAGAGCAAATTAAGGAGAACAGGCATGGGTCCTGGGACTTTGCTCCTATAAAACCTAAGGGGATTGCATCTTATACTTGCCAACCGTTTAGATGTGACCTTGTGCTTCTTAGAATTGATGTGAGAAAACGAATAAATACGATCGATATTTCCTTGCTATCTCAGCAAAATATCTCAGTCAAGTTTCAGTAGCTTGAAGGATTCACTCACATATGACTCAACAGAAATGCAACGTTGTCACCCTACCCCTCCAACATCACGGGAGAGAGCCACTGTGTGATTTACCAGCCCACAAAATTAATCTAGCCGATATGAACGAAGCCTTGTTAGAGATAAGCTTTGCCGTTAACTCTCGGCTAGAGCTCCCAGTTATTTTCGAGCAGGTTGTAGGATTTATCTGCAAACATTTAGGTTTTTGTGATGGGAGCGTTTTACTGTGGGACGCACGCCTGCGCCAGTTTCAATCTGGTGCTTCATCAACCCAAGTTGGAAATGGTGTCGCGAAGCGGGTGCGGAAAAAAAATGGGGCTTCCAACTGGATTGTGCAACAACAGCGATCCTTGGTTGTTTCTGATGTTGCATATGACCCCTTTGTCGCTAATAAAATGATTTCAGAGAATAAGATCAGAGCTTATGCGGGTATTCCGATCTTGAATGAAGGGGTAGTCTTGGGCGTTTTATATGCACTTTCGCGGGAGACTGACCCATTTAGCAAGCTTGAAATTGAGATATTGGAAAAGCTGGCTAGCTTAGTTGCTTCTGCAATTAAAAATGCACAATTGGTGAAATCTCTAAAAGAGCTAAATGACTTTAAGACCAATATGATGCGCCTTGCCGTTCATGATTTAATTCAGCCGTTAAGCTTAATGATGGGGTTTTGTGACCTTATGTCTGATGAGATGGCTCCGTTCACGCCTGAACAATCTAAGCGAATGGCCGTTATTAAACGCTCCCAATGTCAAATGGATGAGCTAATCAATGGGATCATTAAATACGAAAAATTTTCTGTTAATGAATCTGAAATGGACCATGCCTCATTTAATCTAAATACAATGGCTGAGTCAGTTGTGAACCTTCTAAATGATTGTGCGGCCGCAAAATCGCAAACGCTCCGCTTTGAATCTGACCTAAGTGATCCATTCTTAATTGGCGATGCTTTTCTACTACAAGAGGCCTTGACCAATCTTGTTTCAAATGGCATTAAATATACGCCTGACAACGGCCAAATTGTGATCAGAACCAGCCAGACAGATGATTTTTATATTCTTTCTGTTCAAGATACAGGCCCTGGAATTAAACCCGATCAGCTTGAACAGGTGTTTCATCCATTTGTGCGTTTAAAAACAGACTCGCCTGAAAAGGGGCTGGGCTTGGGGTTGAGTTTGGTGAAGATGATTGCTGAACGTCATGATGGGTTTGTCTTCGTAGAAAATGCTGCCGGGCAGGGGTGCAACTTCCAAATTCAAATCCCTATCGATTCGAATGTTGCTGCGAAAAGTGAGCCTGAACTTGAGCCTGTAGAACAAGAACCATTGCCTATGCAGGTTGCTTTTGCAATTTAACCTCTCCCCAAACCTACTATTTCTCCACAAAGATAAGCCTGTTCGAGGTGTAGCCTACTTGGTCATAAGCTGTCTGCATCGGCCGCACGTTCACTGAGCTACGTTTTTATTTAAGCCGAATCTCTCGCACCCATTTCACCTGACGGAGCGCATTGTCTGTTTCTGATGGGACAACCAAGCGTATCAGTCCCTGAATGCGGCGCAGCTGTTCGTCGTTTGAGCGGTGGCACACCAAAACGGGAGATTCTCCGGCCGGGGCCAACTCATCTCGATAGAGCCTGTTGCCAAACTCGTCTGCACTAATTACCTCAACCTCTGTCCAATCTGCGTTTTTGCCTACCTGTTGTTCGATGAGATCGAGCAGGGCAACCCCTTCTAATTTGTATGGGCCGTGCACCCCATGATCGGTCATGTAGGTGTAGGCGGGGATAACTGTCTGGTCATAGTCGGCCATGAGGTCGGCGAGTGAAATTGTTTTGCTGTTTCCGGCCGGGTCGAAAAAATGAATCGTCGGATCGATGTAGGGAGCTTCTGGATTGTTGTCGTGCGAATGGGGTTGGAGCGGGTCGTGATCGGCCGTGTGTTGGGTGTCTGTCGTCATATCTTGAATTGTCCATTTTCCGGCCGACATAGGCAATTTTTAATAACCAATCACAAATGAACAACTACATCCGTAG
>JBGCDP010000132.1:0-9796 GCA_045105475.1 Anaerolineae bacterium | reverse complement strand
TGGGGGGGATAGGTGACAGGCACATTCATAACCCCAACGGTGTATCCCATCTTTGACAAAATTTGCCACAGCGTAGGCTGGCGCAGCCGGGTTGCATTGACGAGGGTGTAGCTGTTACCGGCCGGAGCGATAAAGTCAAAGACGCCGTGTTTGCCCGGATTACAGCCGGTCATAAACGATGGCCAAGCAGGGCTGGTTACGGGGGGCAAGGTTGACATCAAGTCACCATGGGTTCCTATCTCGATTAATTTAGCCAAATTGGGTAGATGGCCTTCTGCCGCCCACGGCCGAATTAGATCGAATGTGGCTCCATCAAGCCCTAGAATTAAAAGTTTTGTTTTTTTCTCTGACATAAATCACCAAGTGAGTAGTGTCCCATTCGCTGTTTCAAAGTGCAAAAAATATTGCAAGGAAAGAAGATGTTAGATGCTAGATTTTAGATGATAGTGAGTTTGTGTAAACCAATATCCAGTATCTAACCTCTAACTTCTAAAAGAGATTGATTACAAAACTTTAACACATCAGCGGCTAAATTTCGGCTATACTTCCCAGCCGATTTGGTTGCACTTCCACAACAACACCCAATCAAATCGTCAATCACAAACCACTTGATTCAACTACGACATTGGCAACAACAGGCCCTCGCCATCTACCAAAAACAATGGCAGCGGGGAGACAAATCACTTTTATGGGAAGCGACACCGGGAGCTGGCAAAACAACTGCCGCTTTGCAACTTTGCCTGCACCAGCTTGATGAAGGGGATAGCAAAAACGTCGTTATTGTTGTGCCGACGACCCATCTTAAACGCCAGTGGGCCACATCTGCCGCCACTATCAATATTGATATCAACAATAATTTCAGTACCAAGTGGGGCTTGGGTCGTGACTATGACGGTTTGGCCGCAACCTATCAGCAGGTCGCCAATAATCCGGCTGCATTTCGCAAAATCGCCCGCAATGCGGTTGTCGTGTTAGATGAGATTCACCATGCTGGCGTTGGCCACCATTGGGGGGAAGCTTTAGAAAAAGCGTTTGATGGTTCTAAATTTATCTTAGCCCTCTCTGGCACCGCTTTTCGGTCAGATAATTCAGCCATACCGTTTGTTGAGTACACCAGCGCTGGAGAAAGTCGGCCGGACTATATTTACGGCTATAGCCAAGCGATTGAAGAGGGAGTATGTCGCCCCATCGCCTTTTTTACCTACGGTGGTGAAGTCGCTTGGATGGAAGCTGGGGAAACAATAGAAGCTGGTTTTGCAGAAGATCTTTTTGGAACAATGGCGGCCCGCCGTTTGCGGGTGGCTCTCGAGCCAGACAGTGGCTGGGTCAAGCCGATGATCGAAGATGCACACAAAATGCTACAAGAGACCCGCCGTACCCATCCAGATGCGGGCGGGTTGCTGGTCGCGGCCGATCAAGATCATGCACGTAGTTTGGCAGAATTACTTGCTAGCATTAGCGGCACGTGGCCGACCGTTGTCCTATCTGACGATCCAGAAGCATCGAACAAGATCAAAGAATTTTCATACTCAAGTCGTGAATGGATTGTCGCTTGCAACATGGTTAGCGAGGGAGTAGATATTCCTCGACTGCGGGTTGGCGTTTATGCCACTACCATTTCGACGAAGATGTATTTTCGCCAGTTTTTAGGCCGTATGGTACGGGTCACACCGGACTTAAAAGGAGTTCAGGTTGCTTACGTCTATCTCCCGGCCGACCCACGGCTGAAACGTTTAGCGGAAGAAGTAGAGTCAGAAATCGCCCATGTGCTCAAACGTCGGCCGGACCTCGACTGGCGTGAGGGTGTTGAATCAAGCGGCGACATTGACCCCGGTGAGCCGTCATGGAGCGCGCTCTACTCGAGCAATAGCGGATTAGACTCTGTTATTTTAGGTGGTCAACAGCTAGCACTGTTCAGTGATCCACAATTTATTCCTGATCAATCAACTGAGATGATGCAGGCGAAAATCCGTGAGAAAGTTGAAGAGCGAGTCATGCCGCTCACGTTGTCTGAGCTGAAGGAAAATTGCGCCAAGAAAATCACGAGTTTAGTTGGCCGTGTCCATTTCAAAACGAAGATGCCTTATCCTGAAATTCATGGGATGTTGAATCGGCGGCAGGGTGTACGGAGCCAGGCGGTGTGTACGTTGGAGCAGTTGCAGAAACGAGTGCAGCTTTTGCAGCAAATGCTTTAAAGTAGACTCTCAATATTTTGATTGACACTCTTTGTCTAGAAGTAGTTGATTACTCCTTCTATCTCATTCAATAATAATTCAATCTCATTTGAGCTTTTTGATTTATTTGCTTTTTTTGTTAGAGATTGGACTTTCCAAAGGATAAACTCAAGCCGTTCGTATTCTTCGAATGTTCTTTTTCTTTCCGATGAGGGCAATAAGTGATTAACCTTGGTTAAATTACGCTCTTGAAATATTTCTCCTACTACGCCTCCATAGCCTTCCTCTTCCAACCAATTTACTAATAAATTCAATTTTTCGTCTCGAATCAAAATTTCAAGTAGATCAACTACAAGCAATGATTTATCGGTACTTAGATTTTCATGATCAATATCGAGATCAAATAATATGATTCTAATCTCAGACAATGAAAAACTTTTCACAAGATATTTTCTCAGCTCCTTTCTGCTATAGCTTATTGATTCTAGTTTGGACATTTGATTTCTTAGTGTGTGCCCTATTAATTTAAATAACAATTAGGACAATCGTACCGTATAGGTTCTTTCTAATTTCAACTCTTTAGCTTTATCATCAATCTACTCATGTTAAAAATCTGATCTCTAGAAGCTCATTTGAACTGTAAACTAATTTATAACCGATTTGAGTTGAGAAAATTCACAAAATATCATCCGATAACTCGGAAAAGACCCTATGAACATATTGAGGGACATTATGAAAGAATACAAAAAGCGATTTGGGCAACTATTAAAAAAGGGGATTCGAGCTATTGCCTTAGAGGAAGATCGAGCAATTAAGGGTTTACAAGATGAAATTGCTTTTAAGCTAAATATCTCCTCGTCATCGATCGAAAAATGGGAGCAAGGCACAATCCCAGATTCCTCATTAAATAAAAAAGTGATTTCCTATTTAGCCGAAATCTGTGTCACACGTGGCAATAGAGATGAGTTGTGGTTGAAAAACTTTCTCGCTACGACTGGATACACTTCAAGTGATTTTGGGATCGATTTTTTTCAAAATAGTCAGAATGTTTTCTTCTATACCTACAGAACAAATTTGCCAGCTCGCCAATATACAGAATTTGTCGGCCGAAAAGCAGAAAAGAGAGACATCATAGGGCACTTATCGCACCATCGAATGCACTTAGTCGGCATATTTGGTTTAGGAGGAAGTGGAAAAACCACACTTGCAATCGAAATTGGCTATTATTTTGTCGAGCATCATGCAGCACTTCCTGCCGAAGAAAGGTTTAAAGCTGTTGTTTTTTTTAGTGCTAAATCAGAAATGTATGGTGACAAAGGTAGATCTGACTTTAGATACAGTTTCTTTTTCGATAATTTTGATAATTTATATCGAAATTTTACAAAGGTATTTTCAGACACACTTACCGATAATGGTTCTTTAAATAAAGAAGAAAAAATAAATTTAATGCATGATTACATGCGACAGTCACGCATATTACTCATCTTAGACAACCTTGAAGACGTGTCAGACCCTGACTTGAATCAGTTTTTAATTAATATCCCAGAGCCTTCAAAGGCACTACTAACCTCTAGGCATAAAAATCTTCAGGGAATCCGTGAATTTGATATCGAGAATCTCTCTGATAAGGAGTCAAAGCAGCTAATAAAGATTGAGGCCGAGGCAAATAACCTTGAATTATCGGCTGATGAGATAACCTCATTATCAAAAGCAACGAGGGGAAACCCACTGTTAATCAGCGTTTCTATCAAACGTATGAAACATACCAGCCCTCAGGAAGAATTGACTGTACTTGAAAACCCAGACAATGATTTTCTCGAGTTTATTTTTGAACCAAGCTTGAGAGAGATTCGCAGCTCGATGGCCCATCACATTTTTATGGGATTGTCTTTATTTCCAGGAGGAGCTACTGAAAATGCGTTAGATGAGATAATAAACGCCAATGGAAATATCCAATCACTTAAATCAACTTTGAAAACGCTAGATTTGTTATCTTTGGTTGAAAGAACCACACCAATGGGCGATGAAGCTGTCCGTTTTTATCTAAGTGACTTAGCCACAGATATTGCAAATGCAGAGTTTAAACAAACACAATACTATGAGCTAAGACAAACGATTAGCCAAAATTTTATCGACTACTATGGACGTCTGCTGGATCAAATCCAGACCCAACGTAGCTACAAGAACATTAAAAACGAAATTGAAAATATTCTAGAGATTTTAAAGATGCTTTTGAAAAGTAAAGACTATGTTCAATTGAGCAGTTTCTTTGAAAAAGCGCATGATATTTTGAGCGCGTATGGATATTGGGAAATTCGACACTCTTTAGTTACAGCCATTGTGACGCGCTCCGCAGAGCAAAACTTATGGTACTCTGTTGCACGGTTTTTCACTGTTTACCTAACTTCTCTGACTACTTGGTCAGAGAAAGTAGAAAAGGCTGAAGAATGGATACAAAAAGGGGAGGGATGGGCAGAGCTTTCAAATATGCCCGCTCTCAATGCGCAGGTCCATTTTGCAAAATGCAAAACAATACATACACGGCTTAAGTTTGATCCATCTATTCGGCAACTCGACAATAAAAAAGCGCTAAATAATCTAGTTGAGGAAGCGATTAAATCTGCTCACATTGCAATCCAAGCTTTTGAAAAAGAATCTGCTGAATGGGGGATATTTCTAATGGCAATTATTAATGAAACAGCTGGAATGCTAAGAGATGAAGGACGATTAGATCATGCCATGGAATTTTATGATATGGCAAAAGAGAAGTTGACCTTATTTGAAAACGATAAATTAAACGAAGTGAAATGGAAAGCTATTATTGTGATTGAAATTGCTATTCTAAAAGCACGTAAAGCTTTATTAAATGGGGGCGAGGCCAATTTGCAATCTGAAATTGCTATTATCAAACAAGAAATTCAAAATTTAGTTCATCGGCGTGATTTAGCTCAAACTCATATGAGTGTGGCTTATTATCAATATAAAATGAACGATGAAGCTTATAAAATTAACTATGATAAAGGTTTAGCGTTAATTGAAGAATATAATTTGGAGACGCCAGTTACAGCAGAACAAATATTTCTTGAAACGGAAGATAATTGGCTTGATTAATAGTACTTTTTGGGAGTATTAATTTATTTGAAGTTTCTAGTAACCAAATGGTTCTATTGTGGGTTGATTTGATAGCTGCTAACAAAAAACTCGCGTACTGTTAAATCTTCAATTTCTAAACTTTGCTGTTTTAACGTCACAATCGCCTTCTGCTTATATATCGAAGCTCGCTTTTCATCATGCAGCTTGTCTAAAACATCTGAGCACATTTGTAATATTTCAACTGGATCATCAAGCCCATCAATCGACCCATCCAAATAAACCAACGCCTCTTCTAAATAATGTTGAGCCTTGGCTAAATCAGCTTGCAGCGTGCAAAGCTTGGCTAAATAGACATTGTTCATCGCTAGTTGGTGGGTTAAATCTTTGGATTTACACATCTCTCGGCCGGTCAGTAACCATTTTTCAGCCACATCCAGCTCACCTAAGAACATGTACAGCTTACCCTGCTCTGTCGTCGCTTCCGACAGGGTCGATTCTCGTTCTAATTCAGTGGCAATTCCGTGCGCTATTTGAGCATAGGCTAACCCGCTTGGGTAATCGCGCTGAATGGTGGCTAATGTTGAGCGGCTCATGTTTAGCGATGCCTCTCGAAAACGAGCCCCGGCCGCTTTCGCTAAAGCCATCCCTTTTTCGATATAAATCTGAGCTTGAACCACATCTTTTTGCGCCAAAGCCACAACGCTCAAATTATTCAGAGATTGCCCTTGCCCGTCTTGATCATCGATTTCTTGGCGCAGTTCAAACGCT
Source organism: Anaerolineae bacterium (assembly GCA_045105475.1). GTDB lineage: Bacteria > Chloroflexota > Anaerolineae > Promineifilales > Promineifilaceae > WTJY01. The sequence continues at coordinate 3,761 of JBGCDP010000132.1, read as the reverse complement.
TGCTGATGCAGCTTTAGCCCTTTGAGCCACTGTCCTTTGCGGACAGCTAAAATCCCCATGTTATTTAAGATTTGCCCCTCAAAATTCTGGTTTCCGGCCGTGCGATAGTGGTCTAACGCTCGTTCATAGTTGGCAGCGGCCGAATCTAAGCGGCCTAATTCAAGCGCAAGTACCCCAAAGTTTTGGTACACGGCCCCCATTCCGGCAGTGTAACCGGCCGATTCAAACCGCTGGCGTGTGATCGAAATATGCTCAAACGCCTGCTGATAGCGACCCTGAAAATAATAAAAGCCGCATAGGCTCTGATTTGCTTTCCCTTGCCAGACTGCATCATCTGACTCCGCGATTTTATGCTGCACCGCTGCCACTTGTGCTTCAGCTTCAGCCAGCTTGCCTTTGCGCAGATTAATTTGCATCGCTGCGACCTGACTGCGTAGCATAGCATCGGTCAAGCCGTTCACCTGACCGAGCTGGGCCGCTTGGTCTAAATCGGCCAAGGCACAGTCTGGCTGATTTTGTTGAACAGCGATACGGCCGCGGCAGTAAAGCAGATGGGCTTTTGCCGGTTCGAATCGATTGCTCTCGGCAATTGCCAGCCCAGCCTCAACCCAACGGCTCGCTTGTTCTACTTGGCCACGATCAATCAAAAAGTCGAGAACCATAAACAAGATTGAGCCAACTTGATCGATTTTTTGCATTTGTAAAGCCAATTCGAGAGAGGTCTGAATATTATTTTGCTCAAGCTGTAGCTGGCTAAATGCAGACCGATTTGTGCTTACATGCGCGGCCGTAAAGCTGAGCAATGCCTTGGGTACGGCCGGATCTTGCACCTTGGGTAAGCCGAAATCATAAATAAGCTGGTGGAGCGCAAAGCGATCATGCCCCAACGACTCAACCAAACCACCGTCGACCAAGTCATAAAATATCTCATGCGAGCAGTCAGCTATTTGCACGGCAGCGTCGGTGCTAAAGCTGTTCGGTTTCGGCTGAAAGATCGTCAGTCGCACAAACGCTTGCTGTGCTGCTGACGACAGATTCTCTAAGCTGAGCCCAATGACGGCTGCTAAATTGAGCTGGCGTTCTTTGGCATTGGTTAGCTCTAGCCGTGCCGCCCGCTGGCTTAACCGCTCAACGGCCGCCTGCAACCGGCGCTGCTGGCCGTGGTATCCCTGCGACTGCAAATATCGGCCGAAAATGACCAGAGCCAGTGGTAATCCCCCCGTTATTCTTTGTAAGGTCAGTAAAATTCCGAACTCGTTTTCAATAATGTTTGGGGCCAAATCGTTGAGCAATGTTTCGCTTTGCGTTTGATCGAGCTCAGGCACAGTAAACAGATTCTTGCCTGCAAATTGCACTCCCACAGCAGGCAAACGGGTCGTAATTAGATAAGCCGTTTGGCGTCCGCCTAAACACAGCGGCTCAGCATCTGCAAGCTGCCAGACATCATCGAGTATGAAAAGCTGTTTTTTATTGGCAAGTTGGGCGCGGACGAGGTCAGCTAGGCTCTGTGGTGTGCTTTTTCTGATTTGAATATCTGTAAGTCCGACTTGCGTTGCTAAAAGACCCAACAGAGCGCCCGCATCTGGTTCAGGCCCGATGTTGATCCAAATGATCCCATCTGAAAAATTAGCGTTTAGCCGTTCGTTGTCGATGAGGGTTGATGCGGCGGTCGTCTTTCCCACCCCCGGCAGGCCGTGCAAAGCGACTCTCTGACCCTGCGGCTCGATGAGTTGGGCAGCCACCTGAACTAATAGTTGCTCACGGCCGACAATTGAATGGGATGGCAGATCTGGTGGCAAAAATATGGCCGGTTGGGCTGGCTGGCTTAAATTAGTTAAAGGCGAAGGTAAATGAGTCGCTTGCATCTCTGCCTGATGTTCGGCATGGCGCAAAAAAGAGGCGATCGCTTCGGTGCCGGTTTTCATTTCACGGTAGAACGAGCGAGACGAAATGCTGAGGTGAACCATGATCCATTCGGGCAGGCGACCGAAACAGTAACGCTCAGTGATGATCAAGTAGGCATACCACGCTTTTTGTTGAGTTTGGGGTGAGCCATCGTTTGGGCGCAGAGTCTGAATGGCAGCATGTAACACCTCTTTTAGCGCCATTCCCCGGCCGATTTCTGTGATGCCTTGAGTTTGTTTGGCCAGTTTATGCGCCACACAGTCAAGTTGGGCTAAAGGGTGCTGCCCCAGCTGTGCGGCCGAATCCCAAAGCTTAAGCACCTGACGAATTTGTGTTGAGTCAATAGAAATTTTAGAAGCCATCTTTACGATTTAGACCTTCAACCAACCATAAACAATCTGGTGGTACGGGACAAGGTTTTGTGGAACCGAGCCTGCATAAAGCGGGACAATAGTCATCGTTATTTTAAGGGTGCCCACAAAACTGGCAAAAAACGGGCAAAAACAAACAGGGTGCAGATTTAAGCTATTTGGGTTTTTACATCATTTATTTGTGGAGATCCAAATATGCAATTCAAATTATCAAAAAGAAACTTTCATCATTCAATCGTTAAAAGACACTGGCCCAACAAACGCTTTTTCGGGATGGTGTTTTTATGTGCATTTGTCCTGCTGAATTTAACCTTTTCTACGTCACGCACCGAAGCGATTCTCCAAACGATTATTTATGTCGACGCGGATGCTCCGGGGCTAAACAATGGCAGTTCATGGAAAAACGCCTATACCGATTTACAAAGTGCATTGGCAGCCGCAACCACTACTGACGCAATTTGGGTAGCGGCTGGGGTATATACGACGCCAGGAAATAACGCGCTTGCAACCTTTCAATTGGTAAATGGGGTTGAGCTCTATGGTGGATTTAACGGTAGTGAAACGGCCGTTTCTCAGCGAGATTTAACCTTTAACTTAACGATACTAAGCGGCGATATTGGCGGAGATGATATAACGAGCCCAGATGGTTTTGTCACAGATATAAATAACATAGTAGGAACCAATGCCAGCATTGTTGTGACCAGCAACAACATTTCTAGCTCTGCCGTATTAGATGGGTTTTATATTACCGCTGGAGATTCCACATCCTTCGGATCAACCGCGGGTGGCATACTCATCAATTCAAGCAGCCCTATCATCCGAAACACAACCTTCATTGGCAACCGAGGGGTCAGTGGTGGGGGACTTACGATTAGAACAGGCAGCAATCCATCTATCTCAAATGTGACGGTTAAGAATAACCATGCCACTTCACGAGGTGGGGGGATTTATATTGCAAGTAACAGCAATCCTATACTGCAAAATGTCGTCATCTCTGAAAACTCGTCACTTTCTCAAGGTGGTGGAATTTACAGCACAAATAGCAACCCGGTTCTCACGAATCTAACCGTACAAGGGAACACAACATTGATTGATGGTGGGGGGATTTATATCGGCACAGGCGGCAGCTCGGTTCTAGACAATGTCCTTGTTTCAGGGAATAAAACCCTGAATAGCAGCGGTTCTGAAGGGGGGGGAATACATGTTTTTGACAGTGATATAACAATGTCGAATCTGACTGTTGTTGGGAACTTTGCATCGTTAGGCGGAGGTATTGCTAACACTTTTAGCACACTCAGCGTCAACAACTCGATTATTTGGGGAAATGGCGACGACAATACGGCCGCCACCGCATCTAGCTACGAGAATTTTGCGGCCACCACCCTTTTTAGAAATAGCGACATAGAGAACATAACCCCCTTTCAGAGTAGCGCGAGCTTTAACAATATCGATTCTGACCCTCTTTTTGTGTCATCGATCAATTCA
>JBGCDP010000131.1:0-52629 GCA_045105475.1 Anaerolineae bacterium | reverse complement strand
CAGCCAGGTGTCTGGCACTGTCACCGTGCATTACTCTGATGGGACTGAAAACTATACTGAGTTAGGCAGTAATGAAGTTTTACATCCTGAAGTGGGCGAAGTCGTGTTTTCAGATGAAGAAAAGATGGTGATTGCTCGCCGCTGGTGCTGGCGCCAAAGTGCCAGCAGTGCGGCAAACCCCAGCACGACAGACGCAATTATCACTGTTGAAGCTCAGCATGCGGGTGGTAGAGAAGATGTGCAAAAAGCGGTCGATGATTTACTTGGTCTACTGGAGGCTTATGCAGGCGGCAGTTTTGAATCAGCTATTTTAACGGCCGAAAATTCAATGATCTAACTTCCAAATAAATATTTAGCCCCACAAAAAAAGCGGATTTGACACATATGTGTCAAATCCGCTTTTGAATTTAGTGCTGACTAGAGCTAAAACGGCAGGCTACCGTCGTCGTCATCCTCAAGGACATCATCGTCCTCTTCATTTTCTGGGTTTGTATATTCAATTTCTTGACGTACCCAGAGCTGCAAGACAGTCCCTTCATCAATTTCTTTCAAGCGAAGCCCCACAACATCAAGCTCCTTGCGCAAACGCATCTCATCCGGAAAATCGAGGCGAACCGGCCGTCCTTCTTTCCACGCACGGGTACAACGTTCACGAATCGCTTCACCATTACCGGTACGCATTTCGGTAAAGGTGTTGATCGCATCAACTGGCCCTTCTAAGATCGAATGGATCGAAAAATCGGCCGTTTGATGGAACTCAGGCGTTGGCCCTTCAATAATTGTGATGTATTCAGGTTCTAGAGTTTCAGACATAATTGTTTTCCAGAAAAGTAACAAGGAAATTTAACAAATTATAACGGATGAAGACCTTCTTTAAAACCTATTTAATCAAAATGCATGAGTAAATTTATTAAAAGGCTTTATTTCAAAAATTAGAGCCTTATAAAATCAGCCTTTCTGACAGATTCCGCTATAATCGATTCCCTATGGAAACACGTGACATCCTTTGGTTGTTCGCCATTGTCGCCCTTGTTATCGGTGCGATTTGGCTTGTAACCAACCCAGACTATCCGATTCGGCAAGGTCTTGACCTTCAAGGGGGACTACAAGTCCTGCTTGAAGCTGACATTCCGGCCGAAGAATCTATCTCCGAAGAGCAAATGAGCCAGGCGCGCCAAATCGTTAGCCGACGTGTCAATGGCCTTGGCGTTTCAGAGCCACTGGTGCAATCAGGCGGCGACCGCCGTATCGTGGTTGAACTCCCAGGGCTCGACAACCCGCAAGAAGCGATCGCCCTTGTACAAGGGACGGCACTTCTAGAGTTTGTCGATACAGGCCAACAATCGCTTCCGCCAGGTTTGTGCATTCGCACAACTGAAAACGACGGTGAACCTTCCCCTTGCGAAGTTGAAGGGCTTGATTTAAGCGATACGCCAATTTTTGACACGGTCATGACCGGCTCCAATCTCGTCGATGCTTCGCTCCAAGTTGATATCAATCAGCCTGTCGATCAACAAAACTTTGTTGTATTCACCTTTGATGAAGAAGGGGGTCAGATTTTTGGCGACTACACCTCTAGAAATATAGGCAATTTCTTAACGATTGTCCTAGACAAGCAAGTAGTCTCTAGCCCTCAGATCAATGCGGTTATTAACCGGCAAGGGACCATCACCGGCCGCTTTACACCTGAAGAAGCCAGCACATTGGCACTCCAGCTACGCTACGGCAGCTTGCCTATCCCCTTGAAAATTCAAGGTGTACGCCAGGTTGGAGCCACTTTGGGTGAGCAATCAATTCAATCAAGCGTGACAGCTGGGTCAATTGGCCTCATCGTTGTGCTCCTGTTCATGCTCATTTACTATCGTTTGCCGGGTGGATTGGCTGACATCGCGCTCATTATTTACGCTTTGTTTAATATTGCCATCTACCAATTTTTAGGTGTCACGATGACGCTGCCAGCAATTGCGGGCTTTTTGCTCTCGACCGGAATGGCGGTAGACGCCAATATTCTTGTCTTTGAGCGTATGAAAGAAGAGCTCCGCAGTGGCAAACCGCTTCCTGAATCGATTACGGCCGGTTTTGAACGCGCATGGTCTTCTATTAGGGACTCGAATATTGCGACTCTAGTTGTCTGCATGATTTTGCTCTTGTTCGGCCGCAGCTTTGGTGCCAGCATCGTACAAGGATTTGCAATCACACTCATGATCGGCGTTATTACTTCGATGTTTACCGCCGTTATCGTTACCCGCACGCTCGTCAAAGTTATCATGACTCCTTTGGCTGAACAGATCAAAGGCAAAGATTGGCTATTAGGGCTCTAAAATAGTAATTAGTGGGCGGTCATTAGGAGCTAGACAGCAACTAACACTTTACCACTAACAACTAACCACTCAATTTCAATGTTTCAAATTACTCAGAGACGTTATTTCTACTTTACACTTTCCGGCATTGCGATCTTAATCGGCATCGCAGCGATGCTGATTTCTTGGGCAATTGCGGGTCAACCATTTGGCGTTAGTGTTGACTTTGCCGGTGGTGCTCGCTTCGAGGTTCAATTTAGCGAACCTGTGCCTGAAAATGGGGTCCGTGATGTTTTGAGCCAATTCGGGCTCAGCAACCCGGCCGTTATCGAATTAACCGGTGATGAACTAATCAATGCTTGGCAAATTCGTACCGAGCAGGTTACGGCCGAAGAAGGTCAGGAGATTACGGCCGCTTTAGGCGAACAGCTCGCCCCGCTTATTCCCAATACAACCCAATTCGAAAATGTCAGCCCCTCAATTGGGCAGGAAGTGACTCGCGCAGCTTGGATCGCGATTACCGTTGCGGCCATTATCATTCTGATTTACATCGCAGTCGCTTTTCGCCAAGTACCAAGTCCGATGCGGTATGGGGCTTGTGCCGTTTCAGCCATGGTCCATGACCTGTTCATTATCTTTGGCTTTATGGCGGTCATGGGGCTAGTTGCTGGATGGGAGGTCGATGCGCTATTTGTCACGGCCGTCTTAACCATTGCCGGCTTCTCGCTTCAGGACACCATCGTTGTGTTCGACCGAATCCGCGAAAACATCGGGGTACGACCAGACGAACCGTACGAAGTTATCGTTAACCGGTCGATTTTAGAAACAATTCACCGCTCGTTGGCCACCCAATTAGCCGCCATGTTTATCATGGTTGCACTTATTTTATTTGGTGGCGCATCGATCCGGCAGTTTATTTCGGTTCTTTTCATCGGGTTGCTTTCGGGAACATATAGCTCAATCTTCCACGCTGTGCCGCTTTTGGCGGAGTGGGAAATTCGCAGCCCGTCCGAGATTATCTAGAGATTCGACCAGCTTAGTCAACGTTAAGTCACGGCCGAAATCTGAGCTGGTCGAAGCACCCATTTTAAAATTAATAGAGGACAAATCATTTGCAGCATTTAAAAAGTTTTGCATCGCTTTTACTTTTTTTGGGGGTGGCGGCGTTTTTGCAAAGCTGTGGGGAATCTACTCAGTTCGATGGCACCTTAGCTGAAGAAGCAACTGCAACAGTTCGAATTTTACCAACACTCCCGGCTGTCACAGTTGCCCCCCTCCAACCTACATTTACCCCCGCTGATCCACTAGCTCAAACCGTCGACTCCCTAACACCCTTCCCAACGCTTCAAAGCAGTGAATTAGGTGCCACACCAGAGCCATCTGTTGATTTAAATCAGCCCGTTTTAAGATTAGTTTATGAAATTCCAGCGATTGGACTGGAGCGTACGCTCGAAGCGAATTTAGCAGGCAGGCTCACGTTAACAGATGTAGCCCGCGAAAATGTGGTCACCATCTCAAACGGGCAGCGTTTTCTAACGGAAATCACGGCCGCCATTCAGGCGAATCGCGAGCTGTTTGAACCGGTCTCGGCCGACTGTGACCGCTGCGTCATCATCGGCTATGACCTGCCCGTCTCAGGTGAATCAGCCCGCGGGATATTGCCTGACCCCACTCTACAAGCCTCCCTCCAAAATCTATTTGCCAACCGCTTAGGACCCCACTTTCCAACGAACACAGCCGTTGGCCACCATCGTGCAGCTTCTGGCTATACCGTGGCTCAAACGGTAGCCCTTACGGCCGACGGCCAACTGTATCGCTGGATTGCGGCCGATCCTCAGATCAATGTCTCAACTCAAGCTCTACCGGCTCAGACGATACTGGATGACTATGCTGCCGAACTCACTAAATTTGAGGGAGTTGATTTAATAACACAGTGCCCCAACTTCCCCAATGAGGTCTTAATATTCCAAGAAGCAGCCATTAATCTGCGCTGCCCAGAACTTTCGTTAGCACAATCGCTTGTTGAACCCTATCTACTTGCTGCTGAGCTAAGTGAATCCCTGCTAGCTGACCCGCGAAACCTTGAAATTCCAGCAACAAGCTTGCCATTTGACGGCCGTCTTTACTACGAACGCAATGATGGCAGCACACTCACCATTTTTGAGGATGGAGCTGTAACCGCTACATTTCCCATGACACCCACAGAGCCGATTTCCGGCACAGAAACAATCACCCCGACAATTTTGCCACCTGACATCGTGATCAGTAGCATTCCAGAAGGTGAGATTGATCCGTTGATCACCCCACTCCTGGCCAGTGATGTAATTCCACGCGGCGTTACTGCTAGCATATCGCTTGAACAAACTGAATTTGAAGAGCTTATTCTGATTCGTGGCGTAGATGGGGTGTATGAATTTGCTTGGTCAGATGGGGTTGGGCAAGGGCTACTGCCTGGGATTCAGATTCTAGATCTTCTGTTAGACGAACTCAGACCAAGCCAATAAGTTAAACCAAGGCACCACCTGCTGTGCATCGCAAATTAACAAATGTGGTCCTAGATAAAAATTCGATATACTCAAGCTATGACATCAAGCAACAACGATTTCCCCCTCTTAGAAAAATCTGTATCTGATCTACAACTGATGATGGCGAGCGGATCATATTCGAGCCAAGACATCGTCCAACTATATTTGGATCGAATTGAAGCGATTGATCGTGCTGGACCGACCTTAAATTCGGTGATTGAAATCAACCCAGATGCGATGGAGATTGCGGCCGAACTTGACGCTGAGCGTACGGCCGGGAAATTACGTAGTCCCCTACACGGCATCCCGATCATGATTAAAGACAACATCGATACAGGGGATAAAATGCTGACAACGGCCGGGTCATTGGCTTTGGCCAGCCGTCCAGCACCAAACGATGCCTTTATCGTAAAAAAGCTGAGGGCGGCCGGGGTCGTTATTCTTGGTAAAACCAATCTCAGTGAATGGGCCAACTTTCGCTCTACCCGCTCGTCAAGCGGTTGGAGCAGCAGAGGGGGGCAGACGCGCAATCCGTATGCGCTTGATCGCAATCCCAGCGGCTCAAGCTCCGGTTCTGGTGCAGCTGCGGCCGCTAGTTTGTGCGCCATGACCATTGGCACTGAAACCGATGGCTCAATTACCTCACCAGCAGCAGCCAGCGGATTAGTTGGTATTAAACCCACCGTAGGCCTCGTTAGTCGGAGCGGTATTATTCCAATATCTGAAACACAAGACACGGCCGGGCCGATGGCACGAAGCGTCGCAGATGCGGCCGCTTTGCTCACCGCAATAGCAGGCAGTGACCCCGCTGACCCATCAACAGAAGGGGTTGACGTCTACTACGCTGATTACGAAAAGTTTTTAAACAAAGATGCATTTGCAGGGGCTAAAATCGGTGTCTTGCGCCAATTTTTTGGCAAACATCCCGAATCTGACCAGCAAATGGAGCAGGCGATTAAACTTATGGCCTCACTTGGTGCAGAAATCGTTGATCCGATTGAAATGGCGCCGGTCAGTAGCTGGGGCAAAAATGAGCTCGAAGTGTTGCTTTATGAATATAAAGACGGGCTGAAGAATTACTTTGCAACACGTGAAGCTGATTTTTCAGTAAAATCCTTGGCAGACATGATCGCATTCAATCATCAACATGCAGATGAAACAATGCCGATCTTTGCCCAAGAGCTGCTCGAAATGGCAGAGGAGAAAGGAGATTTAGAAAGCCAAGAATATTTAGAAGCCTTGTTGGCCTGCATCGAAGCGAGTCGAGTCAACGGGCTAGATGTGGCTCTAGAAGGGTTAGATGCACTGATTGCGCCAACCCGTGGTCCAGCATGGATGACGGACCACGTTAATGGAGATTCAGCAACAGGGGGATGCTCCGCCTATTCGGCCGTGGCTGGCTACCCACATCTTACGATGCCGTTGGGGTATACGAACGGCTTACCCCTCAACATTTCTTTTATGGGTCGGCCGTGGGAAGAATCTAAATTGATCAGCTTGGCGTATGCATTTGAACAGGCTAATCCGGTGCGGCAACCTCCAAAATTTATGGTGACAACCGGCATCACAAATTTTTAGATTGTGATGCTACTTTTCTCTGTTAACGCCTTCATTTGGAATTATGTCAAGTTGACTTAAAATAGATTAGGTTCTGAATCGTATTTTTAGCAGTTACCCGTTTATGATCCAAACTTCAATCGCAAACTATCTCCATGAACAAGAGCTGTTCCAAAAGCTTATTTCAAACAGAGATGGACCCAACATTCTAATGTTCCAAGGGGAAAGTGGCAGTGGCAAGTCACGGCTCATTGAATATTGCTTGGTTCAAGTTTCAGATATGCCTACCGCCCGCTTAAAACTGGAAAATGGTGGAGAGTCGATTCCAAATCTATTTAATTTGATGGGGACAAAGGTCGGCCGAACGCATCTGCCTATTTTCTCTGAAACAGTTGCAGAGTTAATTGGTGAGCCAGTCGAAGAAAAAGATTCCCTTTGGCAAATAAAATTACGCCGTCATTTACGCGAAATTGGCAAAATAAGTGATCTCGAGACACGCCGGGAACGGTATCAAATTTTGACAGATGCATGGTTTGCTGATGCCCTATCATTCAATCAACCTATGGTTCTAGCCGTTGATACCTACGAAAAATGTAGCAGTGAATTCGATGGTTGGTTTCGAGATGAATTTTTATACGGTGTAGCTCAATCAAACCAAATGCGGGTTTTGGTTGGTGGACAAATCCTGCCTCAAAAGGGATCAGATTGGGATGCGCAAGCGCAGTCTCATGAGATCAAAGGGATAACAGAAGCTGAACCGTGGCTTCTTTGGGGGGAGCAGCAGGGTCTTGAAATACCTTCAATTGAGATGATGGCTGGCATTTGCCTTGCCCTAAAAGGGAACCCGAGTGCAATTGTCGAAACGCTGGAGAGCCAATTTAGATCAAAGGTTGAAGAAAGGGCTTCGGATCAATCTTTCTATAAACAGCGTCGGCAGCTTCGGCAAAATTTAATCGAGGGATTCAATTTGTCTGATCTAAAAGACATTTGTTATGACTTAGAAATCGATTATGAAGATTTACCCGGTCATACCCAGAAGAAAGACTTTGTTCGAGAGCTGATCGTGTATGCGTCGCGCATCGGGCGTTTGCCTGAACTTATTTCAATTTGCCAGCAGGAGCGGCCCAATTATGCCTGGTAAAGGCAAGTTTTAGCTCATTTATCTATGAACAACGATCTGTTACAAAGACTCTCAAACGCAGAAACTGATTCTGCCCGACAAGCAATTGTTCTTGAAATGAGCATCGGTTTGCTGGCCCCAACGGTAAAGCAGGCGGTCTTTGCAGCTGCGGTGCCCCATTGGTTTGATTTTAACTATTTAGCAGCTCTGATTGGTGAAGATGATTGTGATGAAGTTTATGATGAGCTCTTAGAAAACAGCTTTATCAACCATATTCCTGGCCGCGGGTATGCGATTCATGAGCGCACACGCAAATTACTTCTAGATGATCTTTGGCAAAGAGATGAACCTGAATTTCTATTGCTTAGCAAAAAAGCGGCCGATTATTGTTTGGCTCAGGAAGACAAAGAGCAGTGGCAGGCGGAAGAGGTTTATCACCGGCTCATTAGCGACCCGACAGAAGGGCTGGCTCGATTTCAACAAGTTGCAACGGCTTGGGCAAATTTTGAGCACAATAGTTATGAAGATATTGAACGAATGGCTCGCTACGCCGATGAACAAATCATTAGCGGCCGATTATCAGGTGAAGGAGCCGCTTGGACTCATCTGTGGCAAGCACGTCTCAATCTGATTTACGGAAAGACAGGTGCCGCTAGTCAGGCACTAGCAAAGATTAGCCAAAATAATTTAACCACGCCCAAATTTGCAGCTGAAGTAGCAAATAGCCAAGGCGACATACTGGCAGCGCAAGGAGACTCGGTTGGCATGGAGGTGGCATGGCAAAAGGCGGTCTCTCTTTATGATCAGCATGAGCAAAAACTTGATATTTTTCTTGTCCAAGAAAAGCTAAGATCACATGGGATTTCAGCCGATTCCCTTACTGACGACAAATCAAAGAGCTCAAATCTAAAAACTGAATCTGCAAAAATCAAACCTGCTGGGGCCGATGTAATGGATGGCCTACGCAATCAACTACTCGATAATATTGAAAGCGGATGGGTAAATGGCGTTTTACGGAAAGAAATGTCGGCTGAGAATCGAATTCTAGACCTGCAATTGGCCAAAGGTGAGCACAGTCAAATTAAAGTCCATCGGCCGGGGTCGATTGACCAATCGCTTAATAACTCAAAGGGGCTAAAGGGTTTATTCCAAGCCAGCGGCCGTTCGTTGCTCATTCTAGGCGCTCCTGGCAGCGGCAAAACGATCACGCTGCTTCAATTATTAGATGAATTAATCCACGAGGCGAGACTCATCGAACAAGAACCGATTCCTTTACTGCTTAACCTATCTTCATTTGGTGGTTTTACGGGAAGCTTTGAGGATTGGGTTGCTGAACAAGCATTTACCCAATATAGCTTAAGCCGTAATCTGACCCTCGAACGGCTAAAATTAGGGGACCATTTCACGCTTTTGCTGGATGGTTTGGACGAGGTCTCCAACACACAAGGGCAAAGAGAGAAAACGGTTCAAGCGATTAATGCGTTTGCAGCTAATTTTAGCTGTGGCATCGCGATATGCAGCCGCATCACCGATTATCACAGTCTAAAGCACACTTTAGCCGTTGGGCACCTTGTCGTTCTCCAGCCTCTTTCAAACCAACAAATTACTCAAACACTTGAGAAAAACGAAAACCAAACGCTACTCCAGTTAGCCAAACAAGATTGGCGTTTAAGAGAGGCGTTACGATCTCCGTTGCTTCTTAAGTTATTTCCAATAGCAGTTGCGGGGAAAGAAGCGAGCTTGTCTGACAAACAAATCGATTCGATCAGCGGATGGCGGAGTGAAATTTTTGCCCAATACGCAGATCAAGTCTTGCCAACAGATCAACGGCCGAAACATCGTAGCTGGCTAGGATTCTTAGCCCAAAGTATGCAAAAAGCGGGGACAACTGTTTTCAACATAGAAGACATTCAACCTAGTTGGCTTTCAGGTAATAACCGAGCTCGTTTATTTTATTCATTAAGTAGTGCATTCCTAGTTTTTATTTTGGCCCTAGCCTTAAGCCCGACTTTGGCGGCTATTGTTACATTTAGAGGCGATATTCTTGATAATCTGCTGAGTTATATCGCACTTACAGTATGGCTTAGCTTGCTCTTTAGCGTCTCATTTTGTGTCGGATTGGCAATCTTTGCATGGTCTTCCAGTTGGCTTGCGGTCCCTCTCAAGGGGAAATACGCTCGTGCTTTAACCAGCGGAGGCCTTACTTGGCTGGCAATCAGCCTCTTTTCGGGGGTATTCGTACAGCAAATCGCCGATAATGTTTCACAGATCGGTATCGGCTTTATTATGGGGACTATTTTCGGGCTAGGTGCTTCGATATCAGTCGGGTTAAATCTCTATTCAAATGCGATAACACCACGTGACAAAATCATGTTTACGCAACCCACGGCCGATCGCTTAAAAAAATATTTTCCTGAATTTATTTGGATTACAATTGTCTTTGCATTGGTGGGGGGGCTCACCGGCCCTGTTTTTGAAAATAATGAATTAAACTTTTCCGCATTCTTCCTAACTTTTTTTGAAATATTGCCCCTTACTTTGCTAACTGGCTTGCTTTGCTGGATAGGATTAGCAGCGTTAGATGCCCCAAAAATCGACAAAAGACATGCGCCAGCCGAAGGGATTCGAGCATCATTGCGAAATGGATTTCTTATTACTCTTATTGCCGGAGCTCTGTTTAGTGGCACAGGGGCTGTTATGGATGCTTGGTACGAAGCAAATGGGCTATTTTTGTTCATGGTGCTTTCCACTATTTTGCCGGTCGCATTTACTTGGTATGGCGGCATGACTTGGGTGCAACATCAAGTCGTTAAATTTTTGCTAGCACGTCAAAACAAGCTCCCCTTCAAATTGACAGACTGGCTGGAGCAGATGGCATCAGCGGGCTTACTTCGCCAAGTGGGTGGGGGCTATATTTTCATTCATCGAAGTTTGCTAGAGTTTTTTGCTGATAGTGAGTCACCCACAAAAAATTAATGATCTCCCCCTGTCATTTGCGTGCATTCACAGCCGACTTAACCGCAGTTGTAAGTTCATTAACCTACAATCGTTAATGGAAAATTCACGCTAGGTTTGCAGCATGCACCTCAGCTGAAATCTTCCATACAAGTTAAAAATCACACTGACAAGCTATGAAAGAGCCCTTGCACAATCACACTGTTTTGAAATAAATCAAAATATGATTGTTATTCAGACTTCTTTTTGTAGCTAAATCCAAGCATATACTGTTGTCCTAATAATAACTTAATAGGTTTAGTTTAACTTTGCCCTCTCCCGTGCCCTCACTCAAAGTTAAATTTTTTGCTGAAATTCAAGCCAAAAAATACGAGAAAATAGTAATTAATGCACCAAGGAAAATGCGAAATAGTTTCACAAATCCTATGGATGACTCAATTCAGGTTTTAACCTTTATGCTAGCTATTTATTATGGACCGTTTCGACTTATGGGCATGTGGATTCTAAAAGCCAAGCCTGAGCAAATTCGATATTTTAACAATGTCCATAAATAAAATCTTATTGGTGAATATAGGCTTCATTCCAGAGAGTTTAGGGGGCACAGAGTTTTATACCTACAATCTGGCACAAGAGCTGCACAAACAAGGAAAAAAGGTGACGGTATTGGCGGCCGTAGATGACTTGTCGTTGAAACGCTACAGCCTCTCAACTTCAACAATCAACGGGATCCATATTTATAAAATTGCGAACTCGCACCTTTATGCTAGAACATTTAAAGATTTTTTTATCAATGAAAAAATTGATCAGATTTTCAAAGAATTAGTAGCTCAAACTCAGCCAGATCTAATTCACTTCCAGCATTTAGCGCTTTTGTCGGGGAATCTACCAAAAGTAGCTCATGAACTACATATTCCAAGCGTGTTTACCCTGCATGACTACTGGATGATATGCCACCGTAGCCGGTTGCTCCGGCCGGGATGTGGCATATGCAGCGGCCCCTCAGGTGGTGCGAATTGTGCGACTTGTGATGATGGAGTTACCCCAAATCCAATTGCGGTCCCTAAATTCCCAAACGCGGTGCAATTTCTAAATAAACCATCGATCAAAAAAACAGTCACAAGAGCGTTAGAAATCGTCCCACAAAAACAAATCGTTCACGTGAGGTCTAAACTTTTTGGAACCAACCCAATTACAATAGAACCTGACGCTCAAACAAAAGACAACAGCCAGTTTCGACACGATTTTCTCAAACGGCAACTGACATACCCCCAAGTAATAATAAGCCCCTCACACCATTTAAAGGGAAGATTTGAAGACGAGGGGCTAGAAAACATCCAGGTGGTCCCACTTGGTTTCCGGCCGATAACACCGCTGAAACCGCTGCCATTTAAAAACAAATTAAAGATCACATTTCTAGGCAGCCTCGAACGGCACAAAGGCATAACGCATGTGCTCAATGAACTGCTTGAATTTGAGCACCCATCACATAAACTGGAAATCAATATTTATGGTTACGCAAAAGACCCCATCTATACAGCTGAAGCTAAGAAACTAGCGCAGCAATTCTCGGCCGGAAACGTCTGTATACATGGCTCATATCGGAGCGATAGAGATCTAGAGCAGATTTTTGCAAACAGCCATCTCGTCATTTTCCCGTCAATTTGGGAAGAAAATCACCCGCTTGTGCTACGTGAGGCGATTTTATATGGTCGGCCGGTTATCGCTTCCAATCTGGGTGGTGTTTCTGAAATCATCAAGCATCGTAAAAATGGGCTACTCTTCAACCCACATACTCACGGGGATTTTGTTAATCAGCTAACCCAAGTTTTGGATCAACCCGAACTACTCAATACAATCACGACAGGTGCGGTTAACACACCTGTCGAAACACTTGTTCAGCATGCAGTTAGTCTGAGCGCAATTTATGAGCAAGCTGCAGCTTCATTGTGATTTTAAAAAGCTGAATTCCTTCAGGACAACATTTATGGCAAAGAAAAACGATCAAAAAGTAGTTATTATCACCGGTATGCACCGCTCAGGCACCTCTCTGATAGCCAGCATTTTGCAAAGTGGTGGACTAAACATCGGCACTCATTTGCAAGGGCCAGGGTACGGTAACTTACGCGGACACTTTGAAGACAAAACGTTTCAAGAATTTCATGAGAAACTGCTCCGTCGAAACAAAGAGTCTTGGCTAACCAAGAAACCGCTCCAAAACCCTAATTTCAATGCCTCTGAAACCAAAAGTGCCAAGGCAATTATTACAACAAAATCTTCCAAATCAGTCTGGGGATGGAAAGACCCACGTACATCACTTTTTCTTGAGCCTTGGCAAAAAATATTAGGCAACAAAGCTAGATTCATCTTTGTCTACCGTCATCCGGCTGAAGTTGTACTATCTCTCATGAAAAGAGAACATCATGAGATATTGATCAACCCTTTGTTGGGATTAAAAACTTGGCAAATTTACAATCAATCGATTCTTGATTTCTGTAAAAATCATCCGGAAGTTTCTGCTCTCATCAACATCAGTGCAATAACTGATAATTTTGATCAACTCAAAACCATATTGACCAAAAAGCTTGAAATTAAATTAGACTTTAATTCCACAGATGAGATTTATGCGCCAGGAGAGTTAAATCAACTAACTTTCACTGAATCGACTTCAGCGACTTTCGATAAAATCTCACCTGATTCACAAGCTATTTTTAATGAATTAGAATCGTTAGCTGATTTAAAAGTCAAGCCAAACAAAAAGGCAGCGACACAACAAGATCAACAGCTTAACAAGCTTGAAGAGTTGATCAAAAACTTGCAAAAGCAAAACTTGTTTCGATCTGAAGCACAGTCAGATATATTCTCACTTTTCTTGAATTTAATGTCTGCTGACATTATTTTGCCAACAAAACGAGCATTAGCCCACCTTGGTCAGAAACAAAAAAGACCTATAGTTGCACCCGATTCAAGTAAAGAATTGAGTCATTTAGAAGCGCAATTGACTCAAGAACATGAACGTTTTGATACATTAACGAATCAAATCACCGTAGAATTAGAGGCCAAATCTAAACAAATTTATTTACTAAAACAACAGCTAATCGATCAAAAGAATTACATCCTCCAACTTGAAGAACAAAATCAGCAAAAGATCAAAGATATAACAGCGCTTGAACAATCGCTGAATGATCAAACAAGTCAAATTACAGCGTTAGAGGCCAGTGAAAAAATCACTTTAAAACGGCTTAAAATTGCAGAAGAGCTATACAAACACAATGAGGGGTTGGCTCGAGAGAATAAATCGCAACTGTCTAAAAAAGATTCCCACATCAATTGGTTAGAACAAGAGCTTGAAACGTTGAACAATTCACTTTCGCTCAAAGTCGGCCGCAAACTATATCCTCTCCGACGTTTAGGCGAAAAAGTCACCGGAAACAAATCAAACGGGCAACACTAATTCTTATGACTGAAAAAACATCGGTGTTTCTTTGCCATACCAACATCTTAAGCGGAGTCACCTCATGGGGATACAAGATGAAACAAGCGTTTCAGAATCATCCCAAATATGACATCATTCTTGCCAACATGTGGCGTCCTACAAACAATGAAAGGTTTGACCTGCATCTTAAAAACAACTTCGAAGCTTACAAAACCTTCGATGCTCATAGCCCCGCCATTGTGATCCCCAACTACAATTGGCACTTGCTAAGTGATGTGAAAGCAAAGAAAGAGGTCCGTTTTATCGGTATGTGCCATTCTGATTCAGAAAAAGAGTATTACTATCCTCTGTCTCAGCATGAATCTCATTTTTCAAAATTTGTGGCTGTTAGTCCAGCTTGTACAGCGAAGCTAGGCTCATGGATACCCAATCGCAAAGCGGACATTGAGACGCTACCTTATGGAATCGTTGTACCAAAACAGATCGAACGATCCTATCAAGCTGATCCAATCCGCATTGTGTATGGTGGCCGTGTTGTGCAAAAACAAAAACGAGTGTTTGATTTTGTCCCACTGGCTAAAAATCTAATAAATTTGGGCGTTGACTTCACGCTTGACATCATCGGCGATGGCATTGATCTAGAACCATTAAAAGAGAAGTTTGAGCAAGAAGTCGGTTTAGATCGTGTTCGGTTTTTAGGTCAACTGCCGGCCGAATCGATGGCAAACATCTGGTCAAACTATGAGATATTTATTCAAGTATCAGATTATGAAGGGACAAGTATCAGCATGTTGGAATCGATGGCGCAGGGTGTTGTTCCCGTCGTCACCAACGCCTCAAGCGGTGTTTCCAGTGTCATTTCTAACGGGGTTAACGGCCGGATCGTCCCAGTTGGAGACATGGCACAAATGGCTCAAGCAATAGCCCATTGTGCTGCAAATCGGGCTGAACTAGCCCAGCTTGGGCGTGCGGCTCATCGTAATGCAAAACGTTACTCCATCGAGTCATACGTCAGCTCATTTACAAACATATTGGATGAAGTTGCCGACTCATTTTCTCAAAAGCCCGCCTATAATTTAAATGGGGCAAAACAGTCAAACAGGTTTAATCTGCCCAAAAAGGGAATCGAAGATCTGCCAAAGCCGAAAAAATCTTATATCGTTTGCACAACCCCGCGTTCTGGGAGCAACTGGCTGTGTGACGTGCTTGAAAACACTTATCTAACAGGTAAGCCACGTGAATATTTCTACAATGGAAGTTTCGAGACTCACTCCAAGGCCTTTGGCGTTTCATCTTATCCAAATTATATTGCCGAAGCGATTAATCAAACAAAAACAAAAAATGATGTTTTTGGGTTCAAAATCATGCCCCATCATTTTTTTGAATTAGAGCAAAGATTGAAAAAAGAGTTTCAGACCACAAATAGCATGTTTGAGTTAATCAACTCTATTTTTCCAAACACCAAATATATTTGGCTCACCCGACGCAATCGAGTTCGACAGGCGATATCTTACTTAAAAGCCCATCAGTCAAATCAATGGTATGCGATGGAAGAAAATGGAAATCAAGAACGCGAAAATGTGCATGAGTATGATTTTGAAACGATCAACATGTTAATCAGGTCTTTGACTTCACAAGATTCAATGTGGCAGGATTATTTCGGCCAAGCTGGTATTCGGCCGTTGGTTTTGGTATATGAAGATTTCGCTAAAGCCCCTCAAGAAACGATCAAATCTATTTTATCTTATCTAGAAATATCGGTTTCGGCCGATTGGGAACTCACTCTGCCCAAACGTAGCAAACGTTTAGCGGATACAACATCTGAAGAATGGTATCAACGCTACAAAAAAGAAAGCCATCAAGCTGAACAAAATTGGTGGGATGATTTTCTGGCCAAACCTGATCCTCAACACACAACCAGTGTGGTCAATAAATTTACAACAAACCATAAAGGTAATGACTTAGCTTATTTAGCACAAGAACATTTTCGCGGAGATGGAGCAATTGTTGAGATCGGCTGTACGTCAGGGAAAACAACGATTTCTTTAGCGGAAGGGGTGCAAAGTAATAGATCCATTTCGGAGGCGAAAAAACTGATCCATGCCTTTCACCATGTTGCCGACAACAGCCCTTTGAATAAAGATCTGGCTGATTTCACTGAGCAGATCGCCCCGTTCGAACACCAAATTCGAATTTACTTAAACGATATATTCGATCAACTGTGGAGCGGCATCCCGATTGAAATTCTGAACCTTGGCGATATAGAAAGTTGGGAGATCAGCAGTCACATTATCAACGAATTTTTTAGTGCGCTTATTCCAAATCGATCGGTCGTTATTTTTCAAAATTATTTCCAAGCTGATCGCCACTGGGTTCCAATCACGATGCGCTATTTGTCAAAATATTTTGAACCAGCCACGATAAACAACGATGACATGGTTACTTTTCGGTGCATACAAAAAATCCCATTGAATCTATTACCCATGACATTGCACAAAACCCTATCAAACCAAGAAAAAGTCAGCCTGCTGGATGAGGTCATAAAACAATACAAGACCGCTCATCAACTGAAGTTGGCACTTATGAGATTGAACCTTTTAGCAGATTTAAAAGAGCAATCCCTTTCAATTATCTAATCTGCCAAAATGAACGTTACTTTTTGTTTACCTGATGGTCCGACGCTTGGTGGCGTCACAACTTGGACGGCCGAGATGTGTCGCCAATTAGCAGCCGAAAACCGGCCCGTATCCCTCATCGAGCATATCACCTACAACCCCAAGCTTCCCCTGCACTTGCCATCAACAGTCAACAAAATCGATTGTGCCGATGGGCAACATGCTGACAGTCCATTTATCAAAGATTCAGATGTAAGCGTATGGTCTGGCCGCTATCAATCCCAACGGCCCAGCACCATCGTGCCCAATTGGTCAATCGGCACCTATGCCGCTTGCGCCCAGATCACGATGAGTGATCCAGATTCTTTGCGCATTATCGGATATGCCCATACCGATGAGAATTTATACTACGACTGGCTTACCTACTATGAACCGATCATTTCTTGCTTTGTGTGTGTCAGCGATGAAATTGCAACCAAATTGATCATGAAACTACCCCATCGTGCGGCCGACATCGTCATCAAACCTTATGCGGTTCAAGTTACAACCCAGCTAGACAGAGAATATTCTAAACAACCAGAACCGCTAAAACTCATTTATGCAGGACGCATTTCACAGCGACAAAAGCGAATTTTTGATTTGATTCCACTGATCGAAGAGCTGGTCCATAAACAGGTCGATTTTCAGCTACAAGTCATAGGGAACGGGGATGAATATGAACCGTTTGCAAAACGGCTTTCAGCTTTAAGCGATGAGGCTCAACAGCGAGTCACACTTGAGCCTGGATTACTCCCGAACCAAATGGCAGACACGTGGCGTGCGGCCGATCTGTTTCTCTCTGTGTCAGAATACGAAGGGACATCGATCGCCATGCTCGAAGCGATGGCTCAGGGTTGCGTACCAGTTGTCACCCAGGTAAGTGGAACAAAAGCGGTCATCACAGATGGTGAAAACGGATTCGCTGTCAGGCAAGGGGATATGGTGAAAATGGGGGCCATCATTCAACAATTAGCCACCGATCGAGAGCGGGTTGCGAAAGTTGGAACGGCCGCCCATCAAACGATATTAAATCGTTATCGGTATGAAGATTATATTGAATGGTTTCTAAAAACGGCCGATTCGTTGTGGCAACAACCAAGTCGAGCTTGGCCCGCTATCAAACCGATTATTCCGCCCAAATTAAGCGCAATCAAACGGGCAGATCTCAGCGGAGCGTTAAGCGGAGATCCTGCGGCCGTGCGCATCTTGCAACACAAGCTGCTCCACGCCACTCGAATGGCTGGCCCATATTACTTTATGCGCGATGTAGCGCAACGGATTGTCGGTCAATCCCCAAACGGCTGAGGCGATTTTGCAAAACAACTTTACACTGACATCCTCCCGCAGACTTTTGTACATTCGAGACTTGCTCTATGAACTGGTCGTGCGGGATTTTAAACTACGGTACAAACGCTCAATATTAGGCGTAGGCTGGTCACTGCTCAACCCCTTGGCTCAGCTACTTGTTTATCAACTCGTATTTACCACAATCATCCCAAACGAGATCGATAATTTTGTTGCCTTTCTGTTTATTGGCATTTTAAGCTGGGATTGGTTCCAAGCCTCATTAATGGCGGCCACCAATTCAATTGTGGGAAATCGGGACTTGATCAAACGACCCGGCTTTCCTTCTCCCGTCTTGCCACTAATTGCAGTGACCAGCAATCTCGTAAATTTCATCATCTCCTTACCGATTCTTGCTGCTGTTTTAATATTCCAAGGCACACCCTTCACCAGCGTCCTGCTTTTATTCCCCCTAGTTATCGTATTGCAGTTTTGCTTTACCCTTGGGTTGAGCTACTTTCTTGCCACATTCCATGTCACTTTTCGAGACACAGAATATTTGTTAGGTATCCTTCTCAAGCTTGTCTTTTTTATGACTGGTATTTTTTATGATCCGGCACCATTAATTGCACGTTTTTCAATATTAAACTTGAATCCTATGGTCTATATTTTAGGTGCATATCGCTCGATTGTGGTCAGCGGGGAAGCACCAGCCCTCCAACCGATCTTAATTTTGAGTGGTGCGAGTATAGTTCTACTTGGGCTTGGCTATGCGACATTCAAACAAGCGAGCTATCGGTATGTTGAGGAGCTTTAAATGAAAGATCCAATTATTGTTGATCAAATAAGCAAACAGTTCCGCCGATTTTCTCAAGACCGGCCTCATACGTTCCAAGAAGCGATCGCCAAAGGGTTTGGCCAAATTCGGGCCGTTGACAAGTTTTGGGCACTAAAAGATGTTAGTTTTTCGATTCCCTCAGGCAAAATGCTCGGTGTCATCGGGCACAACGGTGCTGGAAAATCAACCTTGCTCAGATTGATTGGGAAGCTCGGCCGACCCGATAAAGGGAACATCACAACCAACGGCCGAATCGGGACACTGCTTAGTTTAGGGGCAGGGTTTCATCCGGAGCTAACCGGCCGAGAAAACGTCTTTATCAATGGGGTCATCTCCGGTTTACTTCGTTCCGAAGTCATCAAAAAATTTGATTCTATCGTTGATTTTGCCGAGTTAGACCAATTCATCGACAACCCGCTCCACACTTACAGCAACGGAATGAAAATGCGCCTAGGCTTCGCCGTAGCTACCCACATCCAGCCGGAAATTCTTCTGATCGATGAGGTTTTAGCCGTTGGTGATATCGCCTTCCAAGAAAAATGCATCAAGCGCATCCTCACCTTTAAAGAGCAAGGGTGTACTATTTTGATCGTCTCACATAGCAATAATTTTGTTGCTGAACATTGCGATGACGCCCTCTGGCTAAACAAAGGGAAAATTAAAGGCTATGGCCCCGCAGCCGATATTGTTCAGCAGTACGCTCAATTTATGCAAACAAAGAACCAAGCATAAAGAAGCAACAATAAGTCCATGCTAGAAAAAGCCCTTTACACCTTAAAAGATGCGATCATCACACCCATGGTTCGTGATATTGAAACAGGGATTCTATCAGGGGGTGTTTATGACCAACATGGCAATCTTTTTTTACCGGCCGAACGCAGCCACCTCATGAGTAAGGTCCGTATTATTAACCAGTCTACGATCGACCCCAACCTGAAATGTGATGAGATAATAGATGACAGAGCAATTTATCTAGGCCATTTTACCCACCATTACGGACACTTCCTTTTAGAAACTTTGGCACGCTTCTGGGCAACAGATCAAGAAAAGGTTGATAACTATTTATTCCATTCCCTGTTTGATTTTGCTCAGTCACCCGACAACTTCTCCCCCGCAAAAGTTTGCTTTGGCTGCTTTCAAATTGATGAAAACAAAATTGATATTGTCCAAAGAACGATTCGTGTCAAAAATCTGATTGTCCCGACCATGTTAGTGGCAGTCAATGATCAGGTTAACTTACAGCAGGCTGAAATCTATCAAAAAATTGTTGCATATTGTCAAAAACAGAACCTTAAAAAAATCAGTAACTATCCAAAAAAAATATACCTTTCTCGGAAAAAGTTAACCAGTTCAGGGAATCAGCAGCGATTTGCTACCAATGAAGTAGCAGTTGAAGCATTGTTTCAACAGTTTGGCTATACGATTATCTATCCAGAAGAACTTGATTTTGCAGACCAGGTGCTGCTATTTCAAGCAGCTGATGTAGTTGCAGGCATCGGTGGATCAGCACTTCACAATTCTGTCTTTATGCAGCCAGGTGCCACATTAATTACATTAGGAACACCGCGTGAACCAAACGCCCCAAATCTCAATCAGCTCATATGCGACAACTTGGCTCAGGTCTCACCAGTGTTCATCCCATTTAAAGGGGCGATACTCAATCAAGACATCGGTAATTTTGCATATTACATTCCACACCTTCGAAGACATCTACAGCAATTAAACTCCCTCAAAACCACATCCACTAAAATCTCCATCCCAAGACCTGAAAACAAAAAGCTTGACATCATAGTTGCCATAGTTGGATTACATCCAGATGGAGCCAACTGCTTGGCTCAAGCACTTGATCGGGCAGGATTATTCAGCGGTGACATTTCAAGGACGGTTAACCTTCGGGAAGAGGATATGTGGGAAAATGAACGGCTATCATTACTAAATGAAGCGGTCTTGCATGCAAATGATGCATCTTGGGATAATCCGCCTAAAACTGCGTTGAAGTTTGATAAAAAGTTAATTTATGCTCGTGAACGCAATATTAGTAACTTAGCTCGCCAATCTAGCATAGTTATGTTTAAAGATGCGCAAACATTGCTAAATCTTCCATTTTGGGAAGATGGGGTTGAACGACTTCAACTCGTGGGTATTTTCTGTCATCCAATGGATGTAGCAATGTCGTTCTATGAACAAAATAAAATACCGCTTAGGAAAGGGTTCGAACTAGGTAGCCACTATAACAAGCTCTTGCTCGAAGCATATAGAAAATCTCCGTTCCCACTTATCTGCGTTGACCAGCCCGCTACAGATTTTTTAAAGCAATTAAAAAAATCTATTAAGCAAGTAAGCGATATTCTTCCAGAATGGGTCAATCTATCGATTGAAAAAGGGGTCACTTTTTTTTCGAATGAGAGTCTGAATCAAATTAATTTGAAAGCGATCTTGACGGAAGGGTTGCATGAATTAGCGGATGAAAAGGCAATTGCTTTCGCTGAAGTTATTTATGATGAACTGTTAACGATTACTAAACAGCCACGACCTGATCCAGCCTTAATTATTGCAGTACCTCTCGAAAATTCGACTGAAGCATTACAACAAGCTATCAAAAATTCAGCGGAAAATGCATATCTACACATTATGTTGGGTGACACATATTTGACACTTAAGAATATAGATTCGGCCGTCAAAAGCTATCAAAAAGCCCTCGAAATTAATCCCCAGCAACTGACGCTTCAAATAAAATTAGGGGATATCTTTACAGAAAATGGGGAGATCAGTCGCGCAATTCATATCTTTGAAGAATTAGTTAACTCAGATGAATTAACCATCAATGCAACGGTTAACATGATTATCAAACTTATAATACTTTACCGTGAACAAGAAAATTTTGAGAAGGTGATTGACCTATGTAAACGAGCATTTAGCATGAATCCAATCTACCAAGTCCACCATTTAACAACACTTATGGCAAATGGAAAAAGGCAGTTAGGAGAGTTAGACAAAGCTTTAGAGTTGTATCAAAAAGCCGTTGTTATTGATCCACATAAAGGGTATGTTTACCAAGCAATGGGGGACATTTATAAACAACAAGCAGATTTCCAGGCTGCTGCCGAAAACTACCAAAAAGCGATTGACCATCATTCTAAAAACATTTGGGTTTACATTAAATTGGGGCAGACACTCAACCAATTGGGCCGCTATGAGGAAAGTCGATTTATCATGCAAAAAGGAGCTGAAATCGATCCTAACCAAGCACACATCTATCGAGTTTGGGGAGACGCCTATCGACTAGAAGGGAGCGATTTAAATGCAGTTGATCAATATCAACGATCTATTGCGTTAAATAGAACCCTTTTGGGGCCATTAATCAATTTAGGGTTCGCCTTCATTCGGTTGGGCAGATATACAGAAGCTCTCGAAGTCATTTTACAAGCTAGGGATTTGCAGCCTGAAAACCCGAATATCAAACGCGCACTTAAGAAGTTAACCGCCGATTCATAAGAGTATAAATCAACTTCTTTTCTGTGATTTTAGTTTTAGCGTTTCGTCTAAAATTTCTGCGTAATCATAAGCCATAATCATTTCAGAAGAATAAGATGAATAGCCACCATGACCTTTTAGTTTTTGGCTAGCGTTTATCTTTCTAATTGCAGATTCTTTCGACATGATTCGATAATGGTAGCAGAGCAAATAACCGACCTCAATATCTTTATTCCTTAAATCAAGATGAACAGAATTTAGAGGAGCTGGACGCCCTTGGACACTATCAACAACAGCAAACTTTGCTCCTTCAAACTCAATGGGGTAGTGGGTCGAAACAAATACAACATTCTCCGGTTTAAAAACGCACTTAACCTCAATCATCTCATATTTGCAACTTCCCTTCCCCCAAACCGCTACTGGATGTCGCCGGTCATGATTCCAGCGAAACACAGTCTCATGAAGCAAACTGCTCGGGTCCTTATCCCGGCCGCCTGACGACATCATAACCCACGGGATTTTGACACAATCAACATCTTTAAACGTTGTCAGCAGTTCATCTCGAATCGTCCGATCTGGATTTTTTTTAGTTGTAATAAATTCATCCG
Source organism: Anaerolineae bacterium (assembly GCA_045105475.1). GTDB lineage: Bacteria > Chloroflexota > Anaerolineae > Promineifilales > Promineifilaceae > WTJY01. The sequence continues at coordinate 29,881 of JBGCDP010000131.1, read as the reverse complement.
CATCCACAGACAAAAACCACTCCGATTCATCCCGTATCTTTTCAAATAGCAGATTCACATCCAACATTTGAGCATATTGAAAATTATTATTTTCATCTGTCCAGCTTCGTGCTTTAATCACAGAAACTCGCTGGTCATTCAAAATCGAATCTGGCATTTCAAAATTTAAGTTGTCGTCAATAAGATAAATATGATCGACCCCTTCATGAAAATAATGGTTCACAAACTCTTCGAGAAACGGTTCATCGCGACAGCGGGTAATCAAAGTTAAAAAATGTTTTGACATAATCAAGTACTATCCAAAGAAACCCATACCGGCGCAAATACCTATCAAAACTAAAACCCCAACTATAACCCCACAAGCGATCCCTAAATTTCGATCTTCACGCTGATAATCTGCAACAATTTTTTCAAATTCACCAATCGCAGTCTGGATCTTATCATCCGCATCAACCAGTTTTAGGCGGGTGATAACAGCTGACAAGCGCCCCACGGCCGCTTTCGTATCATCATACGAAAGATCATCTGTTTTAATCAGAGGCAGCATCCCAAGCCCGGCCGCTAGCAACCCTTCGGCCGTTTCAGGCATAAATCCATGGGTTAAAAGCTCACCTAAACCTTCTTTGGCATTCTCTTGAAGTTTTTTGTGATAATCGGCCAGCTTTTCTTTTTCTTCGTCAGCTAACTCGACAACATGTGCCTGTCGGCCGCAATAATCACAAACAGGTCCATTTAACGAGGCATTACAATTTTGGCAGTGTAAAGACATAAGGTTGTAAGATTAATCACTTGATAATACAAAAGAGCAGGCCTAGTCTTCATCAAATTTTAAACAATTTTCATGATTAGAAAGTTCCAGTTTATTGATAAACAGAACCGCAAAAAACAGCTTGTGCACGATAATCAACTCTAGTTCATCAGTTCAATCATGGCGCAAATGCCCATTATTACAAAAACCATGATCCCAATCATAATCTGCCCATAATGGTTTATCCATTGATCAAAACCCTCAACTTTCTCAAATTCCGCAATCGCAATCTCAACGGTGTCGGTCCGCTCACATGATCTAAGATGTGCAACAATCGTTGATATTCGCTCCTGAGCCGCTTCTAGGCTGTCTGTGGAAAGATAATTACTTCTGAGTAGAGGAAGCATATCAAGCCCGGCCAGAATCAACCCTTCAGCAGTCTCTGGCATAAAACCGTGCGCCACAAGATCATCAAATTCGTAACTGGATCCGTTCTTCAGCTCCAGTTGAAATTTGGCGAGACGCGCCTTTTCTCTTGCAATTTTCGTAATCGGCTTATTTCTCCCACAATGTTTGCATTTAGATCCTTTACTTAAAGGGGTGTTGCACTTGGCACAGTTTAAAGTCATAAGATTTTTATCTCACCTTATCCCAATGGGAAAACAAGCCCCTCATAGCCACAAAAAAATACCGCAAACGAGCATGAGTCCCACGACGCCTATAATGGCCCAAATACGCGCCCTTCGGTCATGTTTTGTAACATCATGCTCAAATATTTCAAGTGCCATAGTAATCGCTTCTTTTGTAGATCCCAGCAGCTTCAAACGGGCTGAAATCGCTGATAAGCGCCCATTAGCAGCATCTAACACATTCTGATCAAGCTCTTTCTCTTGAATTAAAGACACCATGTCAAGCCCAGCCGTTAATAAGACCTCTGAGCTTCGGGGCATAAAACCGTAAACCAACAACTTGACCGCTTCATCATTAGGCGATTTGTTGAATTTTTTCTTAAAGCTAGCGAGATTGGCTATATCCTCTTCAACCTTACTAAGGAAATCAGTTTCTTGACCGCAAGAGTTACAAGTTATTTGATCGATTGGGGCATTGCAGTTGGGGCAGTGTAAAAACATCAGGTTTTCAAAAGCTATTGTGGGTTAAGCTGAAACATACACTATATTCCTCACAACTCGCGTTAAGACATCCTACATTCTTCCTAGCTTAGCTCTAGAGCAATACCTTTCAGCAGAGATTTTCTCTGCTTTTGGCACAATCTCCCTTTCCTCCCGACACTCAACTCACCTTCTCTTTATTCCCATATTCCAGTTGTCGCAAAATTCAACACCTGCCGGCCGTGGGAAATCAACTGATCCTCTCTCAAACTTCCAAGCTGAAACCACCGAGGCTTCATGGATTCATCATCATTAACTTGATCATCAGGTTGGAGTTCTAAAGTAAGTGGTGAACAACTGTAGAAAAACAAAAAAGTATGCACAAGAATATCTTTGGGATCATAGTAGAAAAAATCCTGCTCATGCGCCAAAAGCTGCTCAACCCGTACCCGAAGTCCTGTTTCTTCAATTAGCTCCCTTTCAACCGCCTCTTGATTGGATTCACCCAGCTCAATCCCACCGCCGGGCAAACTAAGCTTTGATGAATTCCGATTATGCAACAGCACGATTTTGCCATCTTGAACAACGATCCCATATGCACTCGGCCGAAAATAAGCGATTTTAGACACGGGAAACTCACGAGTCCCTCCGCTAAACACTCTAGCATTAATCATCTTCATATTGCTCTTCGAGAACACCTCTCCGAATCGTCGGCTACCCCTTCCGAAACTCTTCCAACTTCTCTAAAGTCGCCACCAAAATCATTTGCCACTCACGTGTTGGCAACGTCGCATCAGACCAAATCCCGGTTCGGCTCACCCGAACATGCTGCCCCAAAAACGACTGCATCCGCTCGCGATTCATCGCCATGAGGCGGGGCAATTGCAATCTGATTTGCTTGTGTTCAGTCGAGATTGAAGAAACTCCGGCCCGTAGCGCCAAGATTTTGATCCGCAATTGATACAGCAAATTCTCAACTGGATCAGGAATCGGTCCAAAGCGGTCGGTTAGTTCAGCCACCATGCCATCAACCGCTTCTAAATCAATTAAAACAGCCATACGGCGGTACAAGCGCAAGCGTAAAGCAGGGTCTGGAATGTAATCTGGTGGGATGTAAGTCGGCAGTGGTAAATCAATTAGTGTTGTGTCGGGCAGGTCCATTTCAATGACTTTGCCTTCTTTCGCAGCCTTACGCACTTGAATTGCCCGAGCCAACATGCGAGTGTAAAGGTCATACCCGATCGTAGCGATATGCCCGCTCTGGCTGCCCCCGAGCACATCCCCTGCTCCCCGAATCTCAAGGTCACGCATCGCAATGGTGTATCCGGCACCCAACTCTGTGGCTTCAGATATGGTTTCAAGTCGGGCCTGGGCTTCTTTGGTTAATTTCCCCCACGCATCATGGAAGAAGTAGCCGTAAGCCCGATGAGTACCCCGGCCGACTCTGCCCCGTAATTGATAAAGCTGAGCCAAACCGAACATATTAGCCCGATTCACAATCATGGTATTAGCGTTCGGAATGTCCAGTCCGCTCTCAATAATCGTCGTCGAAAGCAGAATATCTATCTTGCCATCTGCAAAATCAGCCATCACCGCTTCCAGTTCGCGCTCCCCCATTTGCCCGTGGCCAATGCCGATAATCGCTTCAGGAACCAACTTCTCTAACCCTCTGCGCACCGTTTCGATTGTCTGAACCCGATTGTGGACGAAGAAAACTTGACCGCCACGATCAATTTCACGCAGAATGGCGCGGCGCACCAGTTGGTCATCCATCTCGCCGACATAGGTTTGAACCGGCAAACGCTCGGCCGGCGCCGTCGCAATAAGACTAATATCACGCAAACCGGTCAACGCCATATGCATGGTCCTTGGGATAGGTGTCGCTGTCATGGTCAACACATCAACTTCGGTACGCAACTGCTTGAGCTTTTCTTTATGCCCCACACCAAAACGCTGCTCTTCATCGATAATGACCAAACCTAAGTTTTTGAAGCTAACATCGTTTGAGATTAAGCGATGTGTCCCGATCACAATGTCAACATCCCCATTTTTTAGCCCCTTAATTGTCTCATCTTGTTGGGCTTGAGTACGAAAACGGGAAAGCATGCGTACTTTAAAGGGAAACGGAGACATCCGTTCAGAAAAAGTATTGAAATGCTGCTGAGCCAGAACGGTGGTTGGCACCAAAATCGCGACTTGGCGATCATCGGCCGCGGCTTTAAAGGCGGCCCGTAGCGCCACTTCTGTTTTACCGTAGCCCACATCACCACAGATCAGGCGATCCATCGGCCGGGCATTTTCCATATCATCTTTGATCGCAGAAATCGCATCCAATTGATCTTCTGTTTCTTGATAAGGAAAAGCCGCCTCCATTTCATACTGCCAGTCGGTGTCGGCAGCAAACGCATGGCCGCTAATGCCTTCACGAGCAGCGTACAGCTCAAGCAACTCATCCGCCAGCTGATCAATATCACGCTGAGCCTTCTTCTTAGATGCTCCCCAACGTTTATCACCCAGTCTATTCAGCTTTGGCGCAAAATCTTCAGAGCCAATCCACTTACTCATCCGATCAGCGTGATGCACCGGCACATATAAAATATCGTTATTCGAATACTCTGTCTTGAGATATTCCCGATCTGCCCCACCGATTGAACGGACAACCATGCCTAAAAAGCGGCCGACCCCATACTCGCTATGTACGATATAGTCACCAGCCACTAAGTCAGAAAACATCGACTCCGGCGCATAGCTTCGTTTACGGTTGAAACGACGCGGTGCAGGCCGATTCCAACCAAAAATCTCCGCATCGGTCAGCAGATTGAGCACAATCGTATCCGTCTCATGGTCTTCAAGCGTGAATCCTTCAGACAATGTGGTATTGACAAAGGAAATCTGAGCCATTGATGGATCGGCCGATTCAGCTTCTGGTTCTGGCAGATCGCTTGGGTCTCCCGTCAGAATAGACGGAGCAGGAGTAGACAAATCACCTGACGGGGGTAGTTCAAAATTTGATATAGGTGCCGCCGCTCCCAATTCATCTTCAGCGTCATCTTGGCTAATTCGCCGCCCTTGATTGATATCTCCCGACCGCCACATGCTTTCAAGTCGGTCTGATTGGCGACTCAAGATGACTGTCGGCTCGTGTGTCCGAAAGGCATGCTGTAGCTGAAACATCAGCGGTTTCATCTGGCCACCATAGCGTGGCCCTGCATGGAATGAGGCCGCTAGATCGGTTTGAGGCAGGTTGTTTTCGCGCTCATCGGCCGGGATATGGTCTCCAAGCACAATAACTCGATTTTCAGTTAACAGCGGAACCAATTCTTGCCATAAAAACAATGGGCTACGGTAGCTTGTGGGCAGGCTCTCTTGTTCACCCTCTAACTGATCAGCTTGTTGATGCAATTCGTTAATCGTTTGCTGGTAGGTCACCCAGTCATCAACGAATACCAAAGCATTGTCTGGCAAGAAGTGGAGCAAACTGTCCGGCCGCTGATAAATCAACGGCAAATAAAATTCAAGATGCTGATTTGGCAACCCTACCACCAAGTCATCAATGTCATCTTGCCAAGATGGAAGATCATCAGGCTTAGGTGGTGCATCGAACTGGAGCACCATACCCAGCTCTTTCCCATCGGCCGGGATCGCCTCGCGTGCCGGAGGGATAACGGCTCGATCTGGATTGCCCCCGGTGGCACGCTGAGAGGCGGGGTCAAACCAGCGCAGGGTATCAATCTCGTCACCAAAAAACTCGACGCGCAGCGGGAACTCGCTACCTCCGGCCGGAAAGATGTCCAAGATGCCACCACGACGGCTGTACTGGCCCGGCCGTTCAACCACTGTCGATTTTTCATACCCGACAGAAACCCAATCCGCTTCCAATTTATTCAAGTCGACAATCTGGCCCAAACGCAGCACTTTGATCGTCTTGATAAAGTTTCGCTTGGGCAACGTCTGTTGCAATAATGCTCGGGCTGACGCCACAACCACCTGCTGCTTCTCTGGCTTTGGCAAGATGGGAGTTTGACCACCCAACATGCGGGTTAAAACGGTCAAACGGCCCTGTCGACAATTATCACCCCATGGTGCGCGGTCAAAAGGCAGCGGAGATGGTTCTGGGAAGCGCATCACCTCAGCACTATCCCCCAACCAAGTTGCCAGCTCTTGAGTCAAAATCGGCACATTTTCAATCCGGCCGGTTAGAAAAACAATTGGCCCATCGTGTTCAGCTGCCAATCCGGCCGCAACAGGCACCTGACCCGATTTCGGCAATCCTACAGGGTAGATGTCGCCACGTTCTGCAAGCTCTTGGCGCAAAGTTTCCCACGCTGGAAGTGATTTAAGTTTTGATAGGATCTCTAAAAAGTTCATGTGATTCTAGCTTTTAGCCAACCATCCCGTTGTGACGAGACATGGCGAGATTAACATTTTCTTTCACAATAGTTTCGATCGCAGATGTGGTGCGCGCCAGCATCAGATCAACTGTTTCACCATCTTGTTTCCCAAAATCTTGGAGCACGTGGGCCTTAACCGGCATCTTGCCTTTGGGGCGACCAATACCTAAGCGAATGCGGGGGAAATCTGGGCCGATGTGCTTAATAATCGATTTCATCCCGTTATGTCCACCAGCGCTCCCTTTTTCACGAATACGGACCATCCCAAATTCGAGATCGAGTTCATCATAGATCACGATTATTCGTGTAGGATCAACCTTATAAAATTTTGATAGCGGGCCAACGGCCGCCCCACTATCATTCATATAGGTTTGGGGCTTGGCTAGGATTATTTTATTTTCGCCTAACCGGAAATCCCCCGTCATCGCTTTAAGCTTAAATCGGCCGGTTTGCACACCGTAGGCATTGGCTAAATGGTCAACGGCCATAAAACCGATATTGTGTCGATTGGCCGCATATTCCCGGCCGGGATTGCCTAAGCCGACAACAAGAAAATTCTCACCTGTAACTGGTGAGTCATCTTCATTACGACCAAAGAATCTATCAAGAAAGTTCATAAATCTACTTTTGGGGAGTTGATAAAGCAATCCACAATAGTAACATAAGCGCAGCCGCAAATACATTAGAAAACAACATGAAGGGGGAAGTGTAAAAAAGCAGGTTTTCCAGATAGAAAAAGACACATTCCAACTGGAGCCACAAGGTCTAATCTCATTAGATACGTAGTTCCTAAATCTGGTTGCAATCAACTTGACCAACCGTCATAATCCAAACCCATTCTACTTTGCCCCGCATTGCCAGAATAATTTTCCAAGTAGGTACTTTTGTTTATGAAATCATCAACTATCTTTTTTATCATCCTAGGACTAGGGCTAACAGCGGTTGCCTGTACCGCACCACCTGAACAACGTGCAGAGGTTGACACCATCAATATTCAACCGGAACTCGTGAGTTCTAGCGAAGAAGGGACGTATCCAGCCACATCAACGCCGGTTACGATCGAACCTTCCGTGGCAGAGCCAGCTGATGCCATTTTGGTGGCTGAGCCTGAGTCAGAGTCATCTGCCGGTGATGTTGACAGCGGAACAGAGGTGGAAAGTTCAGCATCTCTTTCGGCGGACGGAGACACATACAATAATCTCCCAGTTGGGTTTACTGATAGTGGACACCCGTATATTGGTAACTTAGATGCTCCAGTTGTGATTGAAGAGTACTCAGACTACCAATGCCCATTTTGCTCTCGCTTTGCAGCCAATGCGATGGCGGAGATGAAAGCCACCTCGATTGCTGAAGGGAAAGCGGTCGTTATTTTTTATGACTACCCACTCGATTTTCATCCTCAAGCTGAAGCGGCCGCAAATGCCGCCCGGTGCGCAGGTGAGACAAGTGCAGCCTCATACTGGGCCATGCATGATGTTTTATTTGAAAACGTGGGCGCATGGAGTATTAGTGACCCCTCTCCGATTTTTATCGGATATGGTGAAACGCTAGGTTTAAATGCTGATTTCCCAAATTGCGTTCAAGAAAATCGCTACCAAGAACAAATTCAAGCAGACCTCCAATCTGGATTATCACAAGGGGTAACGGGGACGCCGTCATTCTTTTTAAATGGGGAAATGCTTGTTGGGGCCCAGCCGATAGGCGTATTTAACCAAGCGATTGAGGTCTTACAAGCTGGCGGATCGCTTCCACAAGAAGAACCGCAGCAGCCTGCTCCATCAGTCGCTGATGTCGAAATTCCACCATTTTCAATGCCTCCACAAGTCACTTTGAGCGAAAATTATGCAGCGGTGATGGGTGACCCTGATGCGCCGATCCTGATCGTTGAGTTTACCGATTATCAGTGTCCATTCTGCGGCCGGCATTCGGCCGAAACGATGCCTCAGATTTTGGCACAGATGATCGACACCGGCCGTGTACGCTACGCCCTAAAAGACTTCCCTCTTGATTCGATTCACCCAGATGCTCGTTTAGGCTCAGTCGCCGCACGTTGTGCTGGAGAACAAAATTTTTACTGGGAAATGCACGATCAGATTTTCATTAATCAAGCCGCTTGGGGACAAGGTGGTTTAGCACCTGAAGCGATCAATCAAACCTTTATGAGCTTTGCGGCTGGTTTGGGCTTAAATATAGATGAGTTCGGAACATGTCTCGCCGACGGCCGTTACGATGACCTCATAGAGGCCAACCTACAAGAAGGGTTATCAGAAGAGGTGACCGGCACACCGGCATTCTTCATTGATGGCTATTTTATTTCAGGTGCCCAACCTTTCGAAGTCTTTGACCTCGTCGTCAGTAATGTAGAAGATGGCACAATCGAAGATCTGTTTAGATCATCGTATGAGCAACAGATTGAACGCTACAAAGAGCAGCTGGCCCAACAAGAAGCGCAGCAAGCCCAACCGGCCCCGCCTACCGGACCTGTTGAGGTTTCAACTGAAGGAGATCCGTTTGTTGGTGACCCAGACGCCCCAGTAACGATCATTGAATTTACTGATTTCCAATGCCCCTTCTGTGCTCGACATCATGAAAACACCTATCCATTTCTCATTTCTAATTATGTTGAAACTGGATTTGTGAAGTATGTCTTCAAGCAATTCCCGCTTAACTTCCACCCTGAGGCAGATGAAGCGTCAGAGGCCGCATTGTGTGCCAATGATCAAAGTGCATACTTAGACATGCACAACAAGTTGTTTGAAACTCAACAGGAATGGAGTGGAAACCCTGCATTCTTAGATCTGTTTGTGACGTATGCAAGTGAAATTGGATTAGACACTGCTACATTTGCCGAATGCTTAAATTCTGGTACATATACCGAACGTGTTCAAGCACAGTTACAAGAAGGCTTTGAGCTTGGGGTTTCTGGTACACCGACGTTTTTCATTAACGGAAATATTTTTGTTGGCGCCCAGCCGATACAGAACTTTGCTCAAGCCATTGATTCATTTAAAGAAACAGAATAAAGCGATTGAAAGGCAGCGATTGAAAGGCAGCTATAGAATCGCCTAAAGCAAAGAAGGAAAGATGGACTTAAATCTAAAAGGAAAAGTAATTATGGTTGCGGCCGGAAGTCGCGGCCTAGGCTACGGAATTGCAGAAGCTTGTGCAAAAGAAGGGGCTAGCGTCTGTATTGCGAGTCGTTCACAAGACAAAGTTGATGCAGCCGTTCTCAAGCTTGGTAAATTTGGTGGTGCGGTACAAGGTGCCACGCTTGATGCGAAAGACCCAGAAAGTATTCTGGAGTGGACCGATGGGGTCATTTCGCGCTTTGGGCGGGTTGATGGCTTAGTCGTTAATGCAGGCGGGCCTCCCGCCGGCAAGTTCGATGATTTTGATGAGAACGCCTGGTACGATGCCTTTGAACTCACGCTAATGAGCGCTGTACGCATGATTCGCGGTGTGCTCCCAACTATGCGTGAGCAAAAATCAGGTGCAATTTTGACGGTCACCTCATCTTCGATCAAAGAGCCAATCGACACGATTTTGCTTTCAAACGTGATGCGTTCAGGCGTGACGAGTTTGGTGAAATCACTTTCTCGTGATTTGGCAGGCCAAGGAATTCGCATCAACAATATCGTTCCAGGAACAATCAAAACAGACCGCATTACGCAATTAGCGCAACGTCGGGCGGAAATGAAAGGGATTGATCCAGAAGAGATGATGGCGGAAATGGAAAGCCCCATCCCGATGGGTCGCTTTGGTTCAGCCGAAGAATTTGGACGCACTGGTGCGTTTCTATTATCAGATGCGGCCGCCTATACGACTGGGGTTTCCTACTTTGTAGACGGTGGGCTATCGCGCACACTTTGGTAAATTTTTAATTTAATAAGGAGTGCCCAAATGAATTGGTCACTCCTTATCTCTTCAATACCTAACCTGCCTGGTCATCAGTTGAGGCTACTGCATCTGCCTGCCAACACCAGCTTGCTTATCACATAAAGCGTTAATTTCAGGTCTACATTTTGCACGGAGCCTTGACCCTAATTCGGCACAGTCAGATACTTAGCTTTCATCTAAATTTAGGCTAACTATCACTTTTATGGCTTCAGCAGAATTCGTCGTAGATATCAACAGAACCACTAATCACTCCAGCGCAGGCCGCTGGATATTGTCACAAACCGGCCGCAATATTTTTCCTTTCATGATCATGATTTTGGGAGCAGCTGGCAATGCGGTTGGAGCAGCTCTCATCCCATTTTTTACGGGGACGGCATTTGATGCAGCTTTAAGAGATCCGGCCGATCTAAGCACAATAGGCTGGGCCGCTGTCTTTATTATATTGAGCCAAGTCACCCGCGCATTCTTGCAGTTCGGCCGAAATTTCTGTAGCGAACTACTAGGCCAGCGGGTTGAGCGTGATTCCAGAGAAGAACTTTACGTCAGCCTATTAGGCAAAAGCATGACGTTTCATGGCAAACAGCCGGTCGGCGACACGATGGCTCGGGCAACCAACGATGTCCGGGAAATGGGACTTATGTTTAGCCCAGGTATCAACCTCATCAGCGGATCGAGCTTTTTCATGCTAATGCCGATTATCTTCGCTCCGGCATACCATTGGTCACTTGTTTTAGCACCAGGCTTGTTTGTTTTCATTTACATCCTGCTCTTATTTGGATACATGCGCACGCTACAACCCATTGCAGCGACGGCGCGCAACGCATTTGGCCAAATGAACGGCCGCTTGGCTGAAGCTTTAGATGGCATTGAGATCGTAAAAGGGGCTGCAACCGAAAAACAGGAAGTTGAGCTGTTCAACACCAATGCAACCCACTATCGCGATGCCCTCGTTCACCAAGGGCAAGTAGAAGCTCGATTCTTACCACTGCTCTTATGGGGCATCACAAATGCAGTGGGGCTAACCCATGCGCTCCTCCTTTTCCAGAACGAGCTAATTAGTGTTGGGAATATCGTTTCCTACATGGGATTACTTTCCTTATTTGGATTCCCCGTATTTATCTCGATTTTCGCTTATTCTGCACTCGCTCGTGGCTATGCAGGTGCAAAAAGAGTTTTAGAGCTTATTAACACCAAAACAGCACTGGACGAAAATGCGGCCGGACATGCGGCTGATATTAAAGGGGCCGTTCGATTTGAAAACGTCGACTTCGCCTACATCGAGGGTAAACCGGTGCTTGAAGATGTGAGTTTTGAAGTCCAACCAGGGCAAACGGTAGCGATTGTTGGCCAAACAGGCTCAGGCAAAAGCACCCTGGCTCGCCTTATTAATCGTACATACGATCCTTCAGGTGGCTCTGTCTATCTAGACGGAGTTGATGTGGCTGATTGGAAACTGGACTCTTTACGCAGTCAGATCTCAATCATCGAACAAGACATCTTTTTATTTTCACGCACCATTGGTGAAAACATCGCATTTGGAAATCAACACGCCACTCAGGCCGATATCATCGAAGCGGCCGAGGCTGCGCAAGCTCACGAATTTATTCAGTCTCTTCCAGAGGGGTATGAAACAGTTATTGGTGAACGCGGTGTGACCCTTTCAGGAGGTCAACGGCAAAGATTGGCACTTGCTAGAGCGTTTTTAGCTCAACCCCATATTTTAATCTTAGATGATTCAACCAGTGCGGTTGACAGTGCTACCGAAGACCGAATTCAGCAGGCGATCAGCTTGGCAGCCTCCCGCCAAACGACCTTTTTAATTACCCATCGACTCTCCCAAATACGCTGGGCTGATTTGGTGATTGTTTTACGTAAAGGAAGGCTCACGGCCGCTGGCAAACATGAACAGCTCATGGAAGATGTTCCAGCATATCGACGTATCTTTGAGCAATACGGTTAGTGATTAACGAACCGAAACAATTATGAAACCACTTGTACTTTGGGCCAGATGGCACGACGCAAAATTAAGGCTCCACGGCCGCACACCGGCCGAAGTTTGGGGCGAGCTTGACTACTGGAAAGAAGAACGTCTTGTCCCTTTCCGCTTTGATCTAAAAGAGAGCAAATTGTCGGCCGAAGATCAAGTTCTACATCTCGATGATGCCGGTGTAGAAGTCAAAGAGTCACAATAGACACTTTCACCCGTTATGGATCGGGCCACTCCCGATCTTTGTTTGTCGCCAGTTTTTCCAAAATCGCCTTCTCTAAATCGATCCCTGTCACACTAGCAATCTGCAACAAGTAGAGAGCCACATCTGCCAATTCCCCAGCCAGCTCTTTTTTATCTTTAGCCTCATCAACCCACTGAAAATGCTCAAGCACTTCGCCAGCTTCCAGCACCAATGAAATCGCTAAATTCTTTGGCGTTTGTTTCTTTTTTGAATCCGCTTCATACCAGCCTTTGCTAGCCACAAAGCTGTGCATCCGTTGTTCTAATTCTTTTAATTCCATAAACAAAAAAGACCAGACTGGTGTTTAAACCAGCCTGGCCTTGATCTAAGTTTTCGAGTCAGTGACTAGATTTGTTCTGCAACGTAAACAGCAAGGTCAGCCAAACGGTTAGAATAGCCCCACTCGTTGTCGTACCACGTTACAACTTTAATCATGTCACCAATTTTGTTCGTTGACAATGAATCGACAGTTGATGACGCAGGTGCACCGATGAAGTCAGATGAAACCAAAGGCTCTTCAGTGTAGTCAAGGACGGTACCAAGCCAACCTGCAGAGTCTGAGCCAGCTTTGAGAGCTGCGTTCACTTCTTCGGCAGAAGCATCTTTGCGCAATTTAACAACGAGGTCAACTACAGAGCCAGTGACGACTGGGACGCGGAATGCCATGCCGTCTAATTTCCCTTCAAGCTCAGGAATCACAAGTGAAATCGCCTTAGCAGCGCCGGTCGTTGTTGGGATAATGTTTGCGAATGCAGTACGTGCACGGCGCAAGTCTTTGCCAGCCACATCCAAAATCGCTTGACCATTGGTCACGGCATGGATGGTGGTCATCAAACCATGCTCAATGCCAAACGTATCGTTCAATACTTTAGCAACAGGCGCCAAACAGTTGGTTGTACAACTTGCATTTGAGATAACGTCTTGGGTTGCTGAATCATAATCTTCATGATTTACCCCCATGCAAAACGTTCCGTCAACTGCGCCGCTACCTGGTGCCGAAAGGATGACTTTTTTCGCGCCTGCAGCCAAATGAGCGGCCGCTTTGTCGCGTGAGCGGAAGATACCGGTACATTCAAGAACGATGTCTACACCCAACTCACCCCAAGGTAGGTCGGCCGGATTACGTTCTGCGTAGCTTTTCAATAGGTTGCCATCGATGTAAAGATTGTCTTCTTTTACTTCGATCTCACCTGGGAAACGGCCGTATGTTGAATCATATTTCAACATGTGCGCATTTGTAGCAACAGGTGCTAAGTCGTTGATCGCCTCAACGTCTAAGATGCCTTGATACCGTTCATAAATTACTTTGTATACTTGACGGCCGATACGACCAAAACCGTTAATGCCAACTTTAATTGCCATTTGAGATGCCTCCAAAAATATGTTTGGGTTAATGTAAAACTGGGATTTCGTGTGGAAATAAGTATAGCTCACCTTGTATCTAACGAATTAGATTATACCTGATGGGGGTCACAAAATCACTGTAATAATCTGACGAGGCATGATGCTAGTTTTTTACTATCATGCATCCATGGTTTTTCAGAATCAATCAGATCGGCTTCAACAAGATTCATGCCTTCAAAATGGTCTAAACGAATCGCATTTTGCCCGTTTAGTTTCCCCCTATCCACAATGTGATTATTTGCAACAACGCTGCCAATGCCGTCTAAATCAAGGTAGTTGCCCAACTGTTTAACATGGTCAGACACCGTGTAGTTGTCGGTTTCACCCGATTGTGATGAGACATTGCAGACATAGGTCACGTGGCCGGAAGCACTTTCAACCGCTCGGGCAATATCTTTCACCAGCAAATTTGGAACAATGCTTGTAAACAGGCTACCTGGTCCCAATATCACAAGGTCGGCCGCCAAAATAGCCCGCACCGCTTCCGGGTATGCCCGAACCCCTTCAGGAGTCATGTCGATTTTGCGAATAATGCCATTCTCGTGGCTAATCGATGATTCTCCAAACACTTTTTTAAGTTTGCCTTTCACCTGAATATCCGCAATTAAGTTGACCGGAGTCAGCGTTGAAGGCAAGACTTGCCCTCGAATCGAAAGGACTTTTCGAGTTGCTAAAAGTGCATCCTCAAAGCTCCCTGTGAGCCCAACGAGAGCTGTGATTAACAGATTCCCAAATGCATGCCCGCTTAGACTGTTGCTATCATCGTCGCTACCCCCAAATCGATATTGGAGCAGCTGGGTCATCAGCGCTTCGTCTCGAGATAGTGCTGCAATATTGTTGCGGAAGTCCCCTGGCGGCAAAACGCCAAACTCGCGGCGCAGTCGGCCACTGCTGCCTCCGTCATCCGCTACTGTGACAATCGCTGTAATATTATTGCTGTACTCAGTTAAGCCCCGCAGCAAATTAGACAGGCCGGTTCCACCCCCAATCGCTACAATTTTTGGCCCTCGGTTGCGCTGTTGATAGAAAAGGATTTGGTTTGCGAGGCTCTCATCAGCTTTACGGAATGGAGACGTCACAACCCGCACAAGAAGCATAATTGACCAGAAACCAAGACCAATCCCGGCCGCCATTAACAGAGATGCGGTAATCCAGAGCGGAAATATCGCTTCCATCCAGCTTAAGATCACATTGTCAGAAAAGTCGGCCAGCCAAAAGAAAAACACCGAAACGCCAAGGCCAAATACCATGGCTGAAAAGCCAAGCATAATGAGCCATCTCTTGACGCCGATACCGATCGTAAACCAGTTTTTCATATCTTGTGTAGCCGTCCTAATTAGCCTGAATCTGAAGGGGCTTCCAGCTTGTCGTAAATGGTCTTTTTCATCGCAAGTTCAGCAACCCGTGGTAGTAGACGGCCGAACACAGCAAACGTCTTAGCAGAGCCACCTGGAAACAGATTGCGCTTCCCTTTGACTACATTTTGATAAACTTGCTCGGCCACTTCTTCCGGCGGCATACGTTTTTCTTCACGACTGTTATCAGGGCTGTACCGTCGCGCATGAGCCGTACGGGTTGGGCCGGGGTAAACGGTTAAGCTCCGGCCGCCAGATACATTAGCCACTTGCATGCTAGCGGCAAACGAAGCCAACCCATCTTTTGACGCTGAATAAACGGCCGCGCCTGGGTAACCCACAAACTTGGACAGTGACGACAGATAGACTTGCTGATGGCCTACCGCTAAGCTGTTCTGGCGCATGAGTAAAGTCGTTAAAACCAGTGCACCCGTCAAATTAATATCGATAACTTTTAGCTGTTTGCCCAACGGCATCGATTCAAAATGACCGGCCGCACTAATGCCAGCATTGTTAATCAAAACCGTAACTGATGGCATTTGAACCAATGCATTAGCAGCATTTTCAACAGATTCTATATCGGATAAATCAGCCTTAATAAATACAACGTTTGGCCCCAAATCATGGGCAAGCTTTTCACCTCGATCTACATCGACATCTAAAATCGTCACACAGCTGTTCGGCTCCTCCGCCGCAAATTTTTTGACGATAGCAGCTCCGATCCCATCAGCTCCACCAGTAACCACAATATGCGCTGGAGCAGATTCATTTGCTAAGTCGCCTGATTTTTTACGCATCATCTTTTCGAGCAAGTTAGGGAATTTTCGGCCAACTCCTCGTAAGACTTTATTTCCCAAACCAATTGCGACATTGCGTCCCCCTTGCTCGATAGCGAACGCCATGTCTAAGGCGACCTCAGCGGCTGAGCGAAACTTCTCATACTTCTCTGGCGCCATTCCGATTTTGCTGTGCATATCGGTTCGAGTCGCCCCAGGGTGCAACACTTGAACAGAAAATCGGCCGTTGGTCTCAATCGCTAAGCTGCGTGCAAATCCATCTAAAGCGGCTTTCGAAGCAGTGTAGGTGGCGTATTCGGCCGTTGGCAGCACGGAGGCTACAGAGCTGACAAACACCGCTTTGCCACGCGCTTTAACCAAATGATCAAACAATGTGTAAGTTAGGGCGATAGGTGCTTTAAGGTTAACCTGGATCATCTCTGCAATCGCTTGAGGCGACTGATCGGCCGGATTGCCACTCCAGCCGATACCGGCATTATGGATCAGCAAATCGAGGCTATTTATTTGACGCTGTGCTAGCCATCCAGCAATAAACAGATGGCTCTCTTCTAAGCCTAAATCAACTTGGCAATAGTTATTTCTTGAGAAAATAGGATCCGAAAGAGAAGAGAGCGGCCGACGGCCAACAAGTACCAATCGATCCCCCTGTCCGTAATAAATGCGAGCCAATTCAAGCCCGATACCGCTGGTAGCCCCAGTAATTAAAATGTTTCGCATGGGGAAATGGTAGCCAACTGTATAGAATTAGGCACCTAATCTTAGACTCGTCTCGCATTCGCTTGCGCGAAAAAAAGCTTTAATCTATGAAATCAGAAAATATGCAGAAAAAAGTTGCTTTGATACTTTTAGAAGACCATGACAAAAGAATCTTTTTACAGCTGCGCGATAATATTCCTCACATTGGGCACCCAGATCATTGGGGGTTTTTCGGAGGTGCGGCCGAAGGAAATGAAACCTCGACAGAAGCAGCTTTACGGGAAATTGAAGAAGAGCTCGCCATAACTTTAGATCCGGGCCAACTGTCCTTCTTAAAATCGTTTGACTTTGAAAACGAAAAAGAGCTGGTTCTATTTCACTATCCGATAGAAGATGGTCTAAAAAATGCTAGCTTAGGTGAGGGCCAACGCTTCGCAGCCCATACAAAAGCATCGATCCAAACTGGAACTATAGACCAAAAAAGGGTCGTGCCGATTCATCTAGACATGCTTAACTGGTATTGGCAATCTAAAACTCAATTAGATAAAGACGCAATCTAGCTTGCTACTGTTTCTGGATCAAGTAACGATTCAAGTGTCTGGTGCTCGCCTGCATCAAGCAGGTCGGCCGCAATTTTGCCAGATGCCAATACCCCTGGTAACCCAGCACCCGGATGAGTGCCTGCCCCAGCAAAGTAAAGATTTTCGATATCTTCAGATTTATTGTGCGGCCGAAACCAAGCAGACTGAGTCAACACAGGTTGCACTGAAAATGCAGATCCTAAATAGCTATTCAACGTCCCTTCAAAATGTGAGGGGTCAATATAATGCTCAGCCACAATATTTTCTTGCAAGTCAGGCAAATAATTGTCCTCTAAGAACTGCATAATCGAATCTCGATATGGCTTGGCAGCCGTGGCCCAATCGATACCCGAGGCCTGATGTGGTACAGGCGAAAGCACATAGAAGTTCTCATGCCCTTCAGGAGCAATCGATGGATCAGTAATCGTTGGCATATGGAGATAGAGCGAAAAGTCGTCGGGCTTTTCTTTTTTATTGAAAATTTCGTGAAGCAGACTCTCATACCGTTTGCCTAAAATAATGTTGTGGTGGCGCAAGCCGCTGTCAAGATACCGCTTTTTCGTCCCAAAGTAGATGACAAATAGTGACATGCTGTATTTGGTCAGATTTTTGTATCGCATGTCTGAGTTACGGAATGAACGATGTTTTTTATCGATCATGTTGAGGTAAGTGAAGGCAACTTCAGCGTTTGAAACCACAGCATCGGCCGATACAAACGACCCATCTTTCAGGTAAACACCATCTGTTTTACGTTTGCCTTTTGCAAGGCCATTTACCCGAATTTGCGCCACTTCCGTGTTGTAAGTTATCCGGCCGCCCATTTCTTCAAATAGTTGGACCATAGCGGCGACAACCGCACCTGTCCCACCCATTGCATACCAAACACCATGCTCACGCTCTAAATAGTGAATCAATGCATAAATCGAAGTCGAGTCAAACGGATTACCGCCGATTAGAAGCGGGTGGAATGAAAAACATTGGCGCAGAAAATCGTCTTCGATGAACTGCTTTACGTACCCATAAACACTTTTATACGATTGTAGACGCAACAGGTCAGGCACCACTTTCATCATGTCGCTGACTTTTAAAAACGGTGTCGAGATCAGGTCCATCCCTGTGTGGTAAATGTCTTTAATGCCTGCAACAAAATCAAGATAGTTTTGTTTGTCGGCCGGATTCCACTTATCGATTTGATCTAAGATAAAGTCGGTGTCTCCGTTGTAATCGAAATATTTTTTATTGTGATCATAAATACGATAAAAAGGATCACAAGGCACAAACTCAACGTAATCGGCTCTGTTTTTGCCAGCTAATTCAAAAAGCTCATCAAACATGTAGGGGGCGGTAATAACGGTAGGACCGCCATCAAAATGGAACCCGTTTTGTTCATAGACGTATGCCCGCCCTCCGGCCATATCCCGTTTTTCCAATATCTGGACATCGTGTCCAGCTGCTTGCAAACGAATAGCCGCCGACAGCCCGCCAAACCCACTTCCAATAACGATTACCTGTTTTTTCATGCCTATACCTTTAATTTATTCTGTTTTGTGAGCGCAATTTTCTCACGACTTCGGGCAGAATACATTAAAAACAGACGTTTGCACAGGTTTTGTCTATATTTCTTATACGCTTGGGAAGTTTTGTTCACCTGCTTCAATAGGTATCGACAAGCGATTTTCGGCCGGGGTCAGCGGGCAGCTCCACAAATGATTGTACGCACAGGATGGGTTGTAGGCGTAATTGAAGTCGAGCAAAACCTGATCATCATTAAAGCCTAGATCAGCACCCTTGATCGCATCATACAAATATCGGCCGCCACCATACGTCGTTTTTCCGCTGGTTGCGTCTGCAAATGGTAAAAATAGTGCGCCACCATAGCCATCAATCCAATACATGTTTAAGCGCTGTGCTTCTCCTTTTAGCTCAAAGCCAATCTCACCGACGCGCATATACCGAAAAACACCGTCGGCCGCTAATTCAGCTTCGAGCGTATATTGCTCTACATCGATATTCAACTTGCCCCATACGGAGTAATCTGGATCGTATTTATAAAATGGGGATGTCTTCGTAATCGCCTGCTGCTCTGGCATGAGGGGTGTCATCGGATGGTTCCAAAAGAGGTTGTCTTTTGTCTGACGAAATTTTTCCCACATTTCCTGCAAATGGATTGAATCATGGTTATAACGTCGAATCTCAGCATAAAGCCCAGCGACTGTACGACGCCAATCGGTTAGTTGGATCGGATTTAGATTAGCCAAAAATATTCTCCTCAAATAAATATTTATACGTTCATAGACACACCAATTATCAGCCGTATTTCGTTGTATTTAGTTTTTCCAATTGAATTTATATGTAGGCAGTTTTTTTATGACTCCCGCTTGGGCAACAGGCAATTTTTAGCGGCTCCCAGAAAATTAAAGTTTACAACTCTGCAAACAATTTTGGTGGAGCCAATTGGGTTAATGCGCTAGCGCACAGCTTGAGGGGATAGTTTGATAGTCGAACGTCTCAGTCTCTATCCGATCACGGAGGCGAGTTTTAATTAGTGTATGGCGTGAAGCCAACGCAATCAGGTTGCTTAACAAGATCGGCTTACTCAACACCAGATCAACCTTCTCCGTATATTCTCGAGATAAATAAAGGTTGGAAGTCAGTAAAAAGATCGTTGTTGCTTTAAACGCTTGGCGTCGAAGAATGGCGCTCAGCATCTGTTCCCCTAGCTGGCCCGGCCGATCCATATCGATTACAAGTAGCTTCGGCGGATGCACCACCATTTGCTGAAAGCCTCTTTTTGTAATTGGGATCATTTCTGACGAAAATCCGGCCTGAGTTAAAGCGGTGCTATAGGGAACCAGTAGTTTCTTCTCCGACTCAACAATAATTGCGGCCGAGCGTAGCTGGCGCGGGGTCTTAGGTCTAAAGGGTTGCATAGGATTGTGTTTAGAAAAATAAAGTTGAATAATTAAAACTTGATCATCTTACGTAGCGTAAGGTTTCGGTGCAAATTGCAACATACGTACAAATACGTAGATTATTGAGCTCAGTCCAAATAACAGTGATTGGTGACGCAACGAGATAAATCTTCACGCCTCTATCATGAATTCACCTTGGGCTCACTAAGCTCTGGGCCGTTTCGTAAGCAGAATAGTAAGGCATTCTTGTACTTAGATCGTAAAACAGTAAACACAAAAAAAGCCATCGCTGAATTCAGATCGAGCCAGCTAAAAAATGCTGGCAAGGTCAGATAGTGATTGCCTTAATTTGAATCTCAAGCGAAAATATTTATCTGCTGTGGACCCCCACCATTCTGTTCACAGGAAATACAGCTTAAAAAGGATCGAAAATGTCAAATTTAACTGACCGCTTAAAAAACTACCCGGCCGTGGTTGACTTGCAAAAACGGGCCAAGAAACGCCTCCCACTTGTTGCATGGGAATATTTAGATATGGGGACCGATAACGACAAAACTTTGGATCGCAATCGTGATGCGCTCAACGCAATTACGTTTTTACCTCAATTTATGCAGGGCAATATTCAACCAGATCTCAAAACATCGGTTTTTGGTCGGGAATACAGCGTTCCGTTTGGCGTGGCTCCTGTTGGTCTTACCGGCCTAATGTGGCCCCGCACAGAGCTAATCTTGGCAAAATCGGCCGCCAAATATCGATTCCCTTATACCCTGAGCATGGTGGCCACCCAAACGCCTGAAGCGGTTGGCGCCGTGGCGGGAGACATGGGCTGGTTCCAACTTTATCCGCCCCGTGATCCTAAAATGCGGGCTGATGTATTGAAACGGGCAAAAGACAGCGGCTTTACTACCCTCGTTGTCACGGCCGACATCCCCGCCCCAAGCGGCCGCCAACGGAGCGTGCGGGCCGGGCTAACAATGCCACCCAAAATTACCCCACGCTTTATATGGCAGGGCATTACCCACCCTGCTTGGACCATCGCAACGTTACGAGAAGGGCTACCCAATCTACGAACGCTCAACAAATATTCTGAAAATGGCTCCATGCAAGAAATTTCCGTCTTTGTAGCCCAAGAATTGGGAGGCACACTCGACTGGGATTATCTAAAAGAGGTACGTGATTTGTGGGACGGCCCAATGGTCGTGAAAGGAATCATGCGGACTGACGATGCTCAGAAGTGTATTGAAATCGGGGCAGAGGGGATTCAAGTGTCTAATCACGGCGGCCGTCAATTAGATGGCGCTCCGGCCGCTATCGATATGCTCCCAATCATTGCAGAAAGCGTTGGAGACAAAGCTACGATCTTATTTGACAGTGGGGTACGAACGGGGCTAGACATCATCCGCGCCTTAGCATTAGGAGCAGATTTTGTCTTCCTTGGCCGCGCATTTATTTCGGCCGTTGGTGCTTTTGGCGATGATGGCGGTGACCATGTTGCGAACATTTTGATGTCCGAAATGAAAAATGATATGGCGAATATCGGGGTTAAATCGATTGCAGAAGTTAAAGCGATGAGAGAAAACGGATTCTTCCACAACAACGCGTAAAAATATCATCGCTCCAAATCTAGACATCAAATTCTTTGATGAAAGCAAACGCAACGATGCGTTTGGAACGATTGCAAAAAATCTAAAGTAAATCAAGCTACCTCATCCTCAATTTTAACCACAGAAATACACGGAAATAAGAAATCAAATGAGTGAATTAAATAAATGGCAGAAGATGCTCAACAAAGCAACAGCTACCGCCAATAAAGCGGTTGCAACGACACTACCGTTGGACAACCAAAGTGACTTTGAAGCAGCATCACGCGGCCTAATTGCTCAATTGGCAGCCGGCGGCATTACGCTGCCCAACGGCCGAAAGGTGTGGGATATCGCTGACTTTGACTTTTTAGACAGCGACTGTCCAGACACAGTCAATCCATCATTGTGGCGCATGGCACAGCTTAACAAAATGTCGGGGCTATTTGAGGTAACTGATGGGGTTTGGCAAGTGCGGGCCTTCGACATCGCCAACATGACGATTATCCGTGGAGAAACCGGTTGGATTTTGATCGATCCGCTGATGACAAGACAAACATCGGCCGCCGCGCTGCAACTTGTCAACGATACGCTAGGACACCGGCCAGTCAGTGCGATCTTAGTCACCCACTCACATCCTGACCATTTTGGCGGTTTGAAAGGGGTCACCGGTGATGATCCGGCCAGCTATCCTCCCATCTACGCCCCGGCCGAATTCATGACCTATGCCGCCTCTGAAGGGCTAATGGGCGGGAATCATATGGCCCGACGAGCCATTTATCAATTTGGGCTAACGGTCGGTACCCACCCTGAAGGGGTTGTCGACGGTGGCTTGGGCAAGGGGCCAGCCAAAGGGCAACGTACGTTCGTAGAACCCAATCACTTTATTAGCGAAACGGGTGAAGAAAAAATGATTGACGGGGTCCGTTTTAAGTTCCAGATGGCATCTGGAACCGAAGCCCCGGCCGAATTCACCTTCTTTCTGCCCGATCATAATTTGCTCTGCATGGCTGAAGTTTGTACCCGAACAATGCACAATTTGGTACCGCCACGGGGTGCTCAACTCCGTGATTCACTACTGTGGGCACGCACCATTGATGAGGCGATTACGCTGTTTGGGGAGCAAACCGACATTTTGATCAACTGCCACCACTGGCCCGTTTGGGATGAGGTACGCACCTATCTAGAAGAACAGCGAGACATCTATAAATACACTCACGACCAAACGCTCCGCTTAGCCAATCATGGCCATACGCCCAACGAGATTGCAGATCAGATCGACGAACCGGATTGGATCTCAGAGAAATTCCATGCGCGCGGCTACTATGGCACGCTCAAGTTCAATGCTCGTGCGGTCTACACCAAATATTATGGCTTTTACGACGGGAATCCGGCCAATGTTGATCCTCTGCCACCAGAACGGTTGGGACAGCACTTCGTAGATGCGGTAGGTGGCGCAGGTGCGGCCGTAGCCATCGCTCAGACCGCCATTGAAAAAGATCAGTTGCAGTGGGCCGCAACTGTTTTGAGCCATATTATCTTTTCTGGTGTATCCGACTCTGAGAAAGCCCAAGCACAGCCGTTATTGGTCGATGTCTATAAACACATGGGCTATCGTGAAGAATCGGGCATTATGCGCAATATATACCTAACCGGAGCCAAAGAATTAGCAGATGGAATAAATCCGCTGCCGATGACGGGCGGCCGGAATGCGGATCTTGCCGCAACGCTTGATTTAAAGGATTGGTTCGCAGGCTTTGCGGTTCGACTCAATCCTGAACGGGCTCGTGGGGCAGAGTTGATGTTCAACTTTGCAGTTGGGGGTCAAACGGCCTGCGTATCTGTCGCCCGGCAAACAGAGTTTGCCCGCATTGGCCATCAGTGTGAATCGCCCGATGCGACAATTAAGATCGACAAGGCGGCACTTGAAGCGGTTGCGAGTGGCAATATGACCTTGGAACAGGCGGAAGAAGGGGGTGCACTTATTGCTGGGGATCGTGACAAGCTAACCCAATGGTTTAACATGCATGATGCATTTAAGCTTTGGTTTAACATCGTTACGCCATAGGTCAACTTAATCCCGGCCGGTGACAGGAATTCGTAAAAGGATTTACGTAAACCAAAAAAGATTATGAAATTCACCAACTTACTCGTTATCTCATCTGACCAGCATAACAAACGTTACTTAGGCTGTTATGGCAATGAAACAATCCAAACTCCAAATCTTGATAAACTAGCGGCGATGGGAACCACCTTTAGCAATGCCTACACCCCATCCCCCATTTGCATGCCAGCCCGAGCGGCGCTCGCTACCGGCCGGTATTTGCATGACATCGAGAATTGGGACAATGGCACACCATACCGGGGAACTGAAGCGAACAGCTGGGGCCATCGCCTACGGCCGCAGGGTCACGCTGCCCCGACCTTTGGCAAACTCCACTTCCACCCAGATGGTGATTCAGGGTACGAAGAGCACTTACCATTGCATGCGAAATCACCTGAATCAGGATACATAGGCGCCATAGGCAGCTGGCTAAACGAACATCAGCCCTCGATGGGTGGTTTAGCCCAGGAGATTCGACGGGCTGAAATCGGCGAGTTTGATTACACCCGTTACGATCGAGCCACGGCAGCGGCCGCGAGTAAATGGCTCATTAATCGTGAGCCAAACGACAAGCCTTGGTGTGCATTTGTCTCGTTTACCTATCCCCACTATCCGTTCTGCGCCCCGGCCGAATATGTGAATCTATACGACCCTGCAAAAATCATCTTGCCCGATGGCTGGCAGGGTGAGAATTGGGACATGCACCCGGCGATTCAAGTAAAACGAAACAAGATGGGGATAGACGCTGGCTTTACCGAAGAAGAGGTTCGCTGGGTTATGTCGGTCTATTTCGGCATGATCAGCTTTTTAGATGCCCAAGTAGGCAAGGTGCTAGCTGCGCTTGAGGCCAGCCCATACGCAGAAAACACGCGCATCATTTACTCGACTGACCATGGAGATATGCTGGCAGAACATGGGATGTGGTTTAAAGGGACGATGCATGAAGGATCGGCCGGGGTTCCTCTGATTTTGACGGGGCCGGACGTTCCACAAGGGCATGTGTGCAAAACACCTGTGAATTTGGTTGATGTCTTTCCAACGGCCGTTGAGTCAGTTGGTGCAGGCTATACAGGCGCAGACAGCACCCTACCAGGAAAGAACCTAATCACAATCGCTAACGAGCCAGATCAAGACAGGGCCGTCTTCAGTGAGTATCATGCTCTAGCCAAAACATCGAGCACTTTTATGATGCGGACGATGCAATATAAACTTATTGAGCATATCGGCTATCCGCCCCAACTATTCGACATGCTGGCTGATCCTGAAGAGATGGTTGATTTAGCACAAGATTCTGCATATGCAGAAACGGTTGGTTCACTTAAAGCGCAAATGCGTCAAACATTTTCACCAGAAGCGGTTGGAGAGAAGGTGTCCAAAACACAGAAGGCAAACATTGAGCGGCTAGGTGGGGTTGAAAAGACGCTTGAGATAATCAAGAATTCACCGATGCGTCGGCCTTATACACCTGCGCCATCAGAATTTCGTTAAACAAATTTAACAGGCATATAAGCTACAAAAAGAAAAAGTCATCTTTCTTTTTGTTAATCTAAAGAGTAAGCTATTTAAGGGGTGCTAATCTTAAATTTATTTGACTGATTAAGTTAGATAGTGATTCCGTATAAATTATGATGCAGAAACAAGGCAAGCTCCTTTCTGCCAGTAAACCCTATGCAAAACGAAACATCTAGAAGAGCCTTCTCCTTTCCATTCGAGTTAAGCGTTCTAGAAAAATATGCCGACGAGCCACCTGACCAACAGCATACGATTATTACTATTTTCCGTGCATTGTGGGTGCTAATTTTTGTCGTTTTCTGTGTGCTGGCTCTTTTTGTTTTTAAATATTATTTTGATTTAGAACCAGCTTCAGAAACGGATTTTTCCGGTTTGGCAATCCTCATCACAGTCATTGTAGAGGTTGGCCTTTTTATTGCTCTATTTTCAATTGCAAAAGGGTATGTGCAACAGGCTCTTGCCTTTGTTTCACTCACCTTACTTGCTAGCATAGGCTTTGCAACGGTTGAAATCGGATCCGGATTATATGATCCGGCGCTACATGTCATTTATCTCGTTATATTCTTTGCCTCCATTTTTCAATCAAAGTTTTTGCCAACAGTTGTAGCCATTACTAGTTTTATTCTAGTTATAGTGCTTTTTATTTTGACCCAACAGGGGCAGGTTAATGTTTTAAGCGAGATTCCAGAAATTGAAGACCTGGTCATCATCTTGATGAGTTTGGTTGGCACTTATTTGCTTTGGCGCGTCACAGTCAAACGACTGGTGGCGACTTCTTCAAGCCTAAGTGAACAGTCAACCCGCCTTGAACAACAAAGTGAAGAGCTTTTAAGGTATCAAGACCATCTTGAAGAAGTGGTACAACAGAGAACGTCGCAGCTTTTGGCTGAACGGGATAGAGCTGAAAGGGCCAATCGGGCAAAGAGCGAATTTCTAGCCAACATGAGCCATGAATTACGCACCCCTCTTAATGCGGTCATCGGTTATACCGAGCTCATTCAAGAAGAATTTGAGCCAGGCACTTCTATTCCAGCCGAAGACTTATCACCAGATCTGAATCGGATTAATAGTTCAGCGAGGCATTTATTAGGGCTAATCAACAATGTTCTTGATCTTTCACGGATTGAAGCTGATCAGACGCATCTAAATATAGCTGACCTAGACATCCACCGCTTAATCGATTCTGTGTCAGAAATAGTTCGGCCGATGATTGAGCGACAAAACAACCAATTTAACACGGCCGTCGATTTACAATCCACCCTGATAAAAAGTGATGAAGCCCGCTTAAAACAAGTTCTACTTAATTTGCTAAGCAATGCTGGAAAATTTACATCGAATGGCACCGTCTCCCTTACCGTGTGTGATCAACCTAATACAGAAGAGATCTGTTTCGAAGTAAGTGATAGTGGCATTGGAATTGATACAGAATTTATCCCAAATCTATTTGAGCCATTTGTTCAAGAACAGAACTCTCTCACCCGCAGTCATGATGGTACAGGTTTAGGCCTTGCCATCTCGAAACATATTTGCGAATTGCTAGGTGCAACGATTGAAGTATCAACCCAAAAAGGAGCAGGGACGACATTCATGGTCAAATTACCCAGAACCCCCATCATTTAGTAGAACCTTTTTCTTTTATCTTGATTGCTGGCTTTTTAAATAGGTATTTTTAGTGTAAAAACTGATCCATAGTTTTCTTGAGAAACGACTTCAAGCTCACCTTCTAAAAGTTGGGCAAACTGATTACAAATCGCTAGCCCTAGTCCGGCGCCATCATAATTTCGGTTATATTCCACGTCTACCTGTTGAAACGGTTGAAAAATTTCTGCCTGCGCACTAGCAGGAATACCAATACCAGTATCTGATACTAGGAAGTTCATAGTATTCCCTTGATTCTTGATACTCAACTGTATTTCACCGTTTTCAGTAAACTTATTTGCATTACCCAACAGATTTATCAATATTTGCAGAAGTTTCTGGCGGTCTGTAAAAATATTCAGTTTTGTCGACTGAATATCTGTTTCAAAGCGATTCCCGCTGGCTTGAATCTGAGGGGCCACAATGACTGCCACCTCATGAACAAGTTCTTGAATATCAAAAGATGATCGCTCGACACGCATCGTATTCGCTTCAATTTTTGAGATCTCAAGAATAGAATTGATAATGCCTAGCAGGTTCCTAGCTGAAACTACAATTTTCTCTGAATCATCCGATATTTCTCCATCACTTGTCTCTTGGATCATTTCACTATAGCCAATAATCGCATTAAGAGGGGTGCGGAGTTCATGGCTCATATTAGCCAAAAATACAGATTTAGTTTTGTTTGTCTTTTCAGCCCTAGCCTGTGCTAATAACGCTGCCTCTTTTGCTTGTACCAATCGTTTGTTTGCAACAAGTATATTTCGGGCAGAAATTTGAAGCACAAAAATCAACACAAAAATCGAAACGAACAAAACCGAGAATTTTAATTGGAAGCTCACCTCTAATTCGTGGGTAAGAAAATATTGATTGCTATGCAACACGTATAGAAGAAATAGCCACGCCCCTAAACATAATCCAAATATTGATATATATTTTGGCTCATCTCGTAATAATAGGCCTATTAAAGCAGTAAGAGGAAATATGCTGAATATAGCAATGTTATCTATCCCTAAAAACAAGATGATCCTAATCGCTATGGTTAAGAAAGCAAATACAGCAATAAACTTTAACCCGGCTTGAGTTTTCCCCATCAAAAACAAAACTGTTGCAACGCACAAAGTTAGCATCACAATTACGGCCGTGATTGATCCCCCAACATTCTGATCCGCAATCGTAAAAGAAAGCGCATTGCCGCAGCCTAAAATGCCAAAAATAGAAGCTAGAATGAGGGCTCTATTTTGAAGTCGGGCCAATAGGTCTTCATCCTGAAAATCTATTGATTTGTACCATAGTTTCATATGGTTAATTGTACGCCGTACTTTTTAGAAATATAAGACCCTAATAGTCTTATCTAAACTGAAATACCTCTGGAACAATTACAATAGGATTCAAAATTCACTTTGCTTTTATAGGCCTAAATTCCATGTGTCGGCATTTATGCTCGTTTACAGCGAAAATCGAATGGCGCCTAACGGGCCATGATATAAGCAGGTAACTGGCCAAAAAACAGCCCGGTGGTAATCGGGGAGAGTTGATTAAGTCAGTTTTTTGAAAGCTCTGCCAACCTTCTTTTACGCTTTTCCTCAGTGCTGTTGAGAATTCGATAAGCCCCAAATGCGGCCCACAAAATATAGCCGAACGTTAACGCAGCAAAAAACGCTGCGATCCAATGCAAGGCAGCGACATTACTATCCAAATGGCCGATCCTTACCTCATGCAAAGTGGGATCAGATTCAGCGTAACGCAATTCAAATTGCCCTCCTCTTTCAGGGATAATGGCCAGATCTTTCGATTTATACTCATCGGTGTAAGTCTCTCCTGTCTCTGTTTGAAACTCATAGCGAACAACTGTCACAATTGACCCATTGCTATTAACACGCCGAGTCTCTTCGAGCAGATCGGTTAACACAACTTCTTCATATTGCTCGATTGAGAGGACAGTTGCTTGGGTGACAATACCTTCGCGGTTTAACTGTGATGACAACCGGCCGTAGGCGAACGCCCCAATTTCCGCTGCAATCACAAGGATCAAAATCAAGATAGATGCAAATCCACCCTGTTTGGCAAATGCACGTCGAAAGGTTATTGGTTGATTAGTCAATTCATTATCTCCTTTATGTTTTCCTTGGAGCTTATTTTAATACTGAAAATATAGCTGCATGCCTCACGGCCGAAAATAAATGTCTCAACTCAGAGAATTGAATTGGCTCATCCATTCGGCCGTGTTAAAACTGCCTATCCTATTAATTTAGAAAAATCGGAGAAACGCCACTCATGTCTCAAAACAATCTTGGAACAGCGACTTTAACCCCCACCACCCCGATCGTTGCCGGGTCACACGGCAGTTGGACCATCACGTATACAGTCGGCACGTTGGGCATCGACTCTGGCGGCCAAATCTTAATCGCCATTCGCATTGTGTCAGATTGGGGGATACCGCAGTTCGATGATCCCACGGCCGAAAATTATTCGACAGTGACCATTCAGTCGGCCGAAGATGTCAAGATTCGGCCGAGTTGGCAACCGCGTGCTCATGTCCGGCCGAAAAACACCGCCATTGCGCTCGATGTCTATGACGGCTCTCTTGATCCGGGTGATGTGGTCACCGTTGTATTGGGTGACACTGAAGATGGCTCACCCGGCATGCAGGTCCAAACGTATCAAGAGTCCCATTTTGAGTTCTTTGTCCTGGTCGACCCAACCAACTCGTGCGACCCCCGGCCGATTGCAGATCGCTTAACCCTACCGGTTGTGGCGGCTGAAATCGACAGGCTAGCTTGTATTTTGCCTTCACAAGCACTGGCCGGTGAGGCGGTCCCAATCTTTATAAAAGGGGAAGACATTTGGCGAAATCCGGTTCAATTCGCTGACGCAGTTGAACTTGAATGGATCGGAACAGGCACGGCCGAAATCGATGCAGAGG